>JAYUZI010000083.1:0-15117 GCA_043751915.1 Gammaproteobacteria bacterium
TGTCGCCAGAGGCAGCGGTGGGTGGGCCTATCGCGCTGCTGCGCAACGGCGACCGGATTACCATCGACGCCGTCCGGCGCCGTATCGATGTGGCGGTTATTGCGACCGAATTGCGCCGCCGCGCCGGGAAATTCAGGCCCCGCAAGCCCTACACGACCGTCGGTGTGCTGGCCAAGTACGCCCGGGCGGTAAGCAGTGCATCATTCGGCGCGGTCACCGATCGGTAGTGTAATGACCCGATTGCAGACACCGCGCCAGTGGCGATAGACTCGAAAAAGAAAGTTGTCACGACTGGAAGTTGCAGCTAAAGTCGTGGCGCCTGAGGCCGAATGTGCCGCTCGCGACGACTAATAACGATGGGGCTGGCCCGGTGGGCCGCAGACTGCAGGGCTAGACGAAATAACTTATGACATCGCGTACCCACGATTCAAGTTACAACCAGCGCCGCATGCTCGCATTCGCTGCGATCATCGCCGTGCACGCATTTATTGGCTGGGCCTTCATTACGGGCTTTGGCCAGAGCGTGATCGCGAAGGCGAACCAGATCCTTGAGACCACCATCATCAAACCTGACGAGGCCAAGGATTTACCGCCGCCGCCGCCGAAGCCTGAGATGGAGCGCCCGCCGCCGCCCTCGGTGCCGATACCCATCATCACTGTGAACGTGCCGATGGACATGCCGGCCGTGGTGGTCACCAAGGCGCCGCCGCCGCCGCGCCCAGTGGCCATAGTCGCCTCGACGCCCGTCAAGACAGTGCAGCAACCCGATTGCGGTGAAGACTATTACCCTTCGCAGGCGCTGCGCCTGGGGCAGGCGGGTTCGGCGATCGTCCGGGTCTGCCTGGGCATCAACAACAAGATCGACCGGCCGATCGCGCTGATCACCAGCTCCGGCTTTCCTTCACTGGATGAGGCGGCTGGAAAGTGCATGGCCGCCGGTCGTTTTAAGGCGGGAACGGTCGAGGGCAAGCCCGCACCGTCCTGTAAGGATTACAAAGTGACGTTCAAGCCGAAGGATTCACAGTAATCGCGCCTGGCTGCGCGTAAATATTTGGTTTTTTATTTAACACGGTCCGCAGGCCGGATTAGCAAGAGGATTAAACATGGATACCCCCGTCGCCGCCACTGAACAGGTCTATGGTCTCATCCCCCTGTGGGTGAACGGCAATATTGTCTCTCGCGGCACGCTGATCGTCCTGATCATCATGTCGCTCGGCTCATGGTTCATCATCTTCACGAAGGTGTGGGACCAGCGAGCCCTGAAGAAGTCGTCGAAGATCGTCGAAAAGAGCTTCTGGACCGCCGACTCGATCAAGGAAGGCGTGGAGCGCCTGCCCAAAGGCAACGACTTCCGCTTCATTGCCGAAGACGGCTTGCGAGCCGCCTCGCATCATGAAGGGCGCCTCACCGATCGCATCGATCTGCACGAGTGGATCACGATGGCGCTGCAGCGCGCGACCGACGAGGTGAGCAGCAACCTGACCAATGGCTTGTCGTTTCTCGCCACGGTCGGTTCGACGGCTCCGTTCGTCGGCCTGTTTGGCACGGTCATGGGCATCCTCAACGCGCTGATCGCCATCGGTGTTGCCGGTCAGGCGAGCATCGACAAGGTGGCCGGCCCGGTAGGCGAGGCGCTGATCATGACCGCGCTCGGCCTGTTCGTGGCGGTGCCCGCAGTGCTGGGCTACAACTGGCTGCTGCGTCGTAACAAAGGCCTGAACGACAGCCTGCGCAATTTCTCCGGCGACCTGCACGCTTACCTGGTGGGCGGCGCCCGCATGGGTACCGATAGCGGTGCGGCCGCGGCGCGCAAGTAAGCAAGACAGGGCACCACGGGAAAGGTGACAACACCATGTCAATGAACGTCCAGTCGACCGAGGAAGAGGCCACTGTGATGTCGGAGATCAACACCACGCCGTTGGTCGACATCATGCTGGTCTTGTTGATCATCTTCCTGATCACGATTCCGATCATTACCAAGACGGTGCCCGTGAGGTTGCCAAAAGCGGTGAATATCGCCACCAAGACCAAGCCGGAAAACATCACCATCTCGGTGGATGTCAATGGCGGCATTTGGTGGAATGGCCGCTCGGTGCCCGATCGGGATACGCTCATCAAGTACGTGGTGAATGAGGCCGTCAAAGTGCCGCAGCCCGAGGTTCACATCCGTGGCGACTCGGGCGTGCGCTATGAGGCGATCGGGCGGACGCTGTACTCCATTCAACGTGGCGGCCTCACCAAGGTGGGGTTCATCACCGAACCCGATCGTACCCTGGGCCGCTAACACGGTACCCGGGCAGGCATAGCAGTTCGAGCGGGTCTTAGCAGGCGGAGTCAGTAGTCATGTCAATGAGTGCGGGAAGTGACAAGTCGGGCATCATGTGCGAGGTCAACATGACGCCGCTCATCGACGTCATGTTGGTGTTGATCGTGACGCTGATCATGACGCTGCCGATCCAGACACACGCGGTGAAACTCGACATGCCGCCGCCGACTGATCAGCCGCCACCGCCGGTGTTGCCCGAGGTCGTCAATCTCGACATTGATTTCGACGACACCGTCTACTGGGATGGCAACAAGGTCGATCTGGCCCAGCTGGAAGGGTATTTCCGCAGCGAGAGCAAGCGCGATCCGCAGCCGGAGATCCACCTGCGCCCCGACAAGCGCTCGCACTACGACACCACCGCCAAGGTCCTGGCCTCCGCGCAGCGCAACTCCATGGGGAAAATCGGTTTCGTCAATACGACCGAGTTTTCAGACTAGTTGATTGATAGCTGGCGCCATTGCGGTCGGCCGCGGGCGACGCGGGAACCTTGGCGCCGATCAGATATCGAAGTTATTAACGGGCCACTTGCGGTCAAACGCTGACCAGAGGTTGAGCATGAGTCGTCTTGCACTGATCGTCGCCATGGCTGTGGGCTTTGCCGCCGTGAGCAGCGTGTCGCGGGCGGAAGAGCCGCAGGTAAGTCGTGCCGTGGCCAAGACTCTCAAGGCCGCAAACGATGCGCTGCAGGCCAAGAACTATGCCGAGGTGCTCGCCAAGACCCGTGAAGCGGCGGCCATCACGCCCCGTACCGCCTACGACGACTACGTCATCCATTACATGCAGCTGCCGGCCTTCGCTGCGCAGAGCAATTACCCGGAAACGGCCAGCGCCATCGAAAGCATCATCGATTCTCCCTATCTACCCTCGACTTCCAAGCCGCAGCTGCTGCGGACGCTGATGAGCATCCTCTATCAGCAGAAGGATTACGACAAAGCGATTCAGTACGGGCAGCGGGCGCTCGCCGCCGGTGACCTCAGCGGCGATACACCGCTGCTGATCGCGCAGTCCTACTATCTGACCAACAGGTTCAAGGAAGCGCTGAGTGGCATGGAGGCGATCGTCGCTCGCGATGAGCAGGCGGGCCGCAAACCAGCCGAGAAGAGCCTGAGCCTGATCTGGAGCTGCGCCCTCAAGACCAAGGACGAGGCCGCCGCTGCGCGCGCGGTCGAGAAGCTCATCCTCCATTACCCGAAGCCCGACTACTGGTCCAATGCGATGGCGGGCGTACTGAAGAACAAGACTACCGACGACCGCTTGCTGCTCATGACCTATCGCCTGATGGCGCAGGTCGGCATCCTCAAGCGTGGCTCTGATTTCACCGAGATGGCGCAGATCGCGCTCGACCAGGGGAATCCGGGCGAGGCGCAGACCGTGTTGGAGCAGGCTTTTGCGAAGAACCTGTATTCGGACCCACACGACAAGGAGCGCAGTCAGCGCCTGCTGGAAAAGGTCCGCAGGAGCGCAGTCGAAGATCGCGCGAGCATGGCCAGGGAAGAGAAAGAAGCCGCCGCGACTGCGACGGGTGACGGTTTGGTGCAGATTGGCGCCGCCTACCTGGGTTTCGGCCTGCCCGACAAGGCGCTCGCGAGCATCAGCGCTGGCATCGCCAAGGGCAAGCTGAAATACGCCGATGAAGCTTACATGCTGCTGGGCATCGCCAACGAGCGCATCAAGAACAACGCTGAGGCGGTGCGCGCCTTCAACCGGGCGACGAATGATCCGAAGTACGCGCAGCTCGCCAAACTCTGGGCTCTCGAAGCCCGGTCCTGAGGCAGCAGCAATGACCATCCGGGTAGGTGACCGCGCGCCCGCGGGCAAGTTCAAGATCATGGGCGAGAGCGGCCCGCAGGATTTCACGACGGCGCAGCTGTTCGACGGCAAGCGTGTGGTGCTGTTCTCGGTTCCTGGAGCCTTCACGCCCACCTGCAGCGCCAAGCACTTGCCGGGCTTTCTGGAGCATGCGGCGGCGCTGCATGCCAAGGGCATCGATACCATCGCCTGCATGGCGGTCAACGATGTGTTCGTCATGAACGCCTGGGGCAAGAGCGCCAATGTCGGTGCGCAGATGCTGATGCTGGCAGATGGCAATGGTGAATACGCCAGGGCCCTGGGGCTCGAGCTCGACGCGCGCGGTTTCGGCCTGGGGATGCGCGGCCAGCGCTTTGCACTGGTCGTCGACAACGGTGTGGCCACGCAGGTGCTGGTCGAGGGACCGGGCGAGTTCAAGGTATCCGCCGCCGAACACGTGCTCGGGCAGATCTAGGCTCCACCTGGCGCGGTGCGCGCCCGCCAGCCATGATTGATTCCGCCTTCGCGCCCAGCGATTCCCTCAAGAATGTCCGCTACGAGATCCGTGGACGCCTGGCCCGCCGCGCGCAGGAATTGCAACGCCAGGGCTATGAAATCATTTCACTGAACATCGGCAACCCCGGGCTGTTCGACTTTCGCACTCCCGAGACCATGCGGCTGGCGATGATCGGGAACTTGCCCGAGGCCGAGGCCTACTGCCACCAGAAAGGCATCTTCCCGGCGCGCGAGGCCGTGGTCATGCAGCAGCAGGCACGCGGCGTCACTGGCGTGAGCGCCGAGGAAGTTTTCATCGGCAACGGCGTCAGCGAACTGATCGACCTGGTGCTGCGCGCGCTGGTGGTCATCAATCCAAACAATCCGACCGGAGCGGTCTACCCGCGCGCCACGCTCGAGGCCCTGGCGGGCATCGCCGAGCGGCATCGGCTGGTCGTGTTCAGCGACGAGATCTATGACCAGATGGTCTACGCCGGCGCCGAGTTCGTGGCGATGGCGACACTGGTGCACGACACGCTGTGCGCAACCCTGTCCGGTCTTTCGAAGGTCTATCGGGCCTGTGGTTACCGCGTGGGTTGGGCCGCTTGGCGCCCGGCGGGCGGCTATTTGAGTCGCGCCGCGCGATCATCGACAGCGTGGCCGCCAGCCGTTACCTGCAGCTGGCGCCGCCGATGGGCGCCATGTACGCCTTCATCGGTGTTCATCGCACCTCGCTGCCGCAGTTCGACGACCAGCAATTCGCGCTCCAACTGCTCGAGCGCCGGCACGTGCTGGTCGCGCCCGGCGTGAGCGTCAACGTGCCGTACCGGAATCATTTCCGGATTACTTTGCTCCCCGATGCGGCGACGCTGCGAGTGGTGTTTGCGCGCATCGAGGAGCAGTTGGCCGCCACAGCGGCGCTGCCCGAAACTCCGGCCAGCGGCCGGGTGGTGAGCGCCGCTGATAAATTCAGGTAAATTATCAATATAAATATCTAATACATTGATAATAAGACAGATATAGATAGTTTTCTTTCAGTTCTGGAGCAGGGTGGCACGGTTGTCGTGCCCAGCCGGCAGCGTGCCGTCGCCGTGCGGCTGGCACATACGCGTCTTAAGATTCTCGCCGGCTCCCGGGCATGGGCGTCCTGCGATGTGCTGCCTTTTTCAGCCTGGCTCGAGCGCCAGGCGTCGCAGGCCCGCTACGGGCCGCTGCAGGGGCTCCGTCGCCTGGGCGCTGCCGAGGAGTGGCTCCTGTGGCGCGAGGCCGCTGTGGAAGCCTGCGAAGGCGTTGATGTGCTGCAACCGGCGAGCCTGGCGGATGCGCTGCGCCGTTGCGCCGCGCTGGTTCGTGACTGGGGGCTGCGTTGGTCCGGGACGCCCACCTCCGAGTCATTGGTGCTGGCGCGCTCAAGCCGTATATTCGAACGCCGCTGCCAGGTCCTGCAAGCCTACTCGGCCAGCGACTGGTCGCTGATCCTGCGTGATCCGGAGCCGTTGCGGGCGCCGCTCCTGTTCGCAGGCTGCGGCTCGTTCGGTGCCGCGCTGCGCACGCGCCTGCAGGCGTTGGGTGCCGAGTTCCCGACCGCAGATTCCACCGCACCCGCCGGCGCGATAGTGCTACCGATGGCCTGTGCCACGGCGGCGGATGAACTGCGCCGCGCGGCCCGCTGGTGTCGCGATGAATTGCGGCGCAACCCGGCGGCACGATTGCTGGTGGTGATTCCACAGCTGGCGCAGCGACGTGCCGCCACGATGCTGGCCTTTGACCACGAACTGGGCGGTGGCGCGTTACTCGGCGCGGACGGCGAGCCGCTTTACGCCATCGAAGGCGGCCGGAGCCTGGCCGAATATCCGCTGGTCAGCGCCGCGCTGGCGCTGCTGCGGCTGTGCGGCGCAACGCTCGAGTTCCGGGAACTCGCGGCGCTGCTGCGCTCTGCATACATTGGTTGCGGCACACCGGCGCAGCGCGCGGCGCTCGAGCTGGCGCTGCGCAAGCAAAACGTCCACGCGGCGGACTACTCGCGCCTGTGCGCACTGGCGCGACGGCAGCAGGGCGCTGGCGGCGAGTCACTTGCAGCGGTACTGGAAGCTGCAGCGCCCGCCCTGCTGGTGCCGCGTGGCATGGACGCGAGCGCGGCGGGCTGGGCGCGGCGTTTTGCCGAGTTGCTCGAAACGGGTGGCTGGCCCGGTCCGGCGCCGCTCGGGAGCGATGAACAGCAGCAGCGTGATCGCTTCCGCGAGTTGCTCGGCGAACTGGCACTGCTCGGTGCCGGCGGGGCGTCGCTGGGGCATGGGGCCGCAGTGGATCTGCTGGGAGCCATGGCGCAACGCACCTCCTTTGAAGCGGCGAGCGGTGACGTGCCGGTGACGCTCACGGATGTGCTCGACGAGCCGCTGGTGAAGTACGCGGGCATCTGGGTGGCCGGACTCGGCGCCGAACAGTGGCCGGCGCCGCCGTGCCCGGACTCCTTCGTGCCCATCGCGGCACAGCGCGCGGCCGGGATACCCCAGGCGAGCCCGCAGGGCCAGCTCGCCCTGGCGCAGCAGGCCATGAGCGCCTGGCGCCGCTGTGCCGACGAGCTGGTGCTCAGCTGGCCCGAGTCTGACGGTGATGTCGTGCTGCAGCCCAGCAGCCTGGTGGCAAAGCCGCGGGGCCGCGACCAGCCGCCGAGGGCGCCGGAGCCGTTGGTGGATCCGCTGCTCGCGGCGATCCGCAGCGCCGCCGGGCGGGAGTCGCGCCCCGGTGATCGGGCGCTCGCGTGGCGCGTAGAGGAGGCATTGCCCGGTGGTACGAGGACGCTGCAGCTCCAGTCGCTGTGCCCGTTCCGTGCCGCGGCCGAACTGCGCCTGCGCGCTGCGCCGGTGTCCGAGCCGGTACCGGGACTCGATCACTTCGAGCGCGGTCAGCTGCTGCATCGCGCCCTGAAGCTCGTTTGGTCCAGGCTGGGCGATTCGCGCACGTTGCGAGCCATGGCCGCCGATGGACGCAAGCTCCCGGAGCTGGTGCAGGCGGCCGGCGAACAGGCGCTGGACGAGCGGCTGGCCGTGCGCGCGCAACCGCTGGCGGCGCCGCTTGCCCAGAACGAACTGTCGCGACTCACGCAGCTCATCGGCGCCCTGCTGCTGCAGGAGCAACAGCGCCAGGGGATCGCCGAGTTCGCCATCGTGCAACTGGAAGAGCCGCTCAAATGCGAGCTTGGCGGCCTCCCGGTACGCGTACAGATGGATCGCCTTGATCGCCTCGAGGACGGCCGCGTGGTGGTGATCGACTACAAGAGCGGCGCCGCGGAGTCCTTTCAACCGCTGGCGGATCGCCCGCGGCAGCCCCAGCTGCTGGCCTATGCCGTGCTCGCCGCCGGCGAACCTGCCGGCGTCGCCGCCGTGCACCTCAATGCCGACGCGATCCGCTGGCGTGGCGCGGTGGCTGAGAACGGGTTGTTGCCGGCGCTGGCCAGGGCGCGCGGTCCGACGGCGCCGTGGCCCGATCTGCTGGCGCATTGGCGCACGGTGATCGACGCCCTGGTGCGCCGGTTCGTCGCCGGCGACACGGCCGTGGATCCGCAGGCCGGCGCCTGCAGGAACTGCCATCTGCCGGCGTTGTGCCGCGTCGATGCGCTGCGGCAGCACGAACCCGACCCGGATGGCGACGACGCCGATGAGGCCTGAAGTGACAGCGGTGACAGCGGCCACAGAGGCGGCCTCGCTGCGTGACGACGCGGCGGCGCGCCGCGCCGCGCTCGATACGCGAACTTCATTTCTGCTGCAGGCGCCGGCCGGTTCGGGCAAGACCACCGTGCTGACCTGCCGCCTGCTGGCACTGCTTGCCACGGTCGATGCGCCCGAGGAAGTGCTGGCGATTACCTTCACGCGCAAGGCGACCGCGGAGATGCGCAACCGCGTGCTCGAGGCGTTGCATTGCGCGGCTGCGGGCGTGGGCGGGCGGGAACTCGAAGCGCCGCATGCAGCGGCGGCCTGGCGGCGCGACCAGGCGCTGGGTTGGCAGCTACTGGCAACTCCGGCGCGACTGCGCATCATGACCATTGATGCTTTCTGCCAGAGCCTGTGCGTGCAGCTGCCCATCGCGACCCGCAGCGGACTACGTCCCGAAGTGGCGCCGAACGCGCGGCCGATGTACGCCGCCGCGGCGCGGCGTGTGCTGGAGCGGGCCTTGGCCGATGGCGAACTGGTGGCGTCCGCGCAGCTGCTGTTCGCGCGGGTCGACAACGATTGGTCGCGCCTCGAAGAGCTGCTGATCCTGATGCTGGCCCAACGCGCCCACTGGCTGCCGCGGGTCCTGGTGGCCGACGGCGCCGGTGGTGGCGCGCAGTTGCAGGCGCGGGTCGCCACCAGTCTCACCGCGGTGATCGCCGGGCGCCTGGGCGGCGCGCTGGCCAGCCTGCCCGCGCCGCTCCTCGAGCGCGGCACGACGCTGGCCGTGCACGCGGCGCACACGCGGCAGGAGCCGTTCGCCGCTGGTGCGCTGCGTGGCGCGCCCGAAGACCTGCCCCGCTGGCGCTTCATGTGCGCTCTGGCGGTCACCGGCCCGGGCGAGTGGCGCAAGCAGTGGAACAAGAACAACGGCTTCCGGCCCGAGCACCAGCACGAGAAGCGCGCGGTCAGGGAATGGGTGGCAGCGCTCGCTGAAGTTCCCGGAGCGCTCGCGACCTTCAACGAGTTGCTCACGCTCCCCGATGTGACGATTGCGCCGGAAGACGCGGCGGCGCTCGCGGCGCTGTCGCTGCTGCTGCGGCACGCAGCGGCCGAGCTGCAGCTCGAGTTCGCGGCGCAGGGGCGCGTGGATTTCGCGGCAGTCGCCGGCGCGGCGCGCGCCGGCCTGACCGAGCAGGGGCAGCCGACCGACCTGGCGCTGCGCTGTGGCAACGCGATCCGCCACGTGCTGATCGATGAATTTCAGGATACCTCCTTCGACCAGTTTGAATTGCTGCGCGCGCTCACCGCGGGCTGGGAGCCGGGCGATGGCCGCACGCTGTTTGCGGTCGGTGATCCGATGCAGTCGATTTACCAGTTCCGCGAGGCCGAGGTCGGCCTGTTCCTGCGTGCGCGCGACCAGGGCATCGGCGCGCTGCGTCTCACGGCGCTCCAGCTGCGCTGCAACTTCCGCTCCGCGCCGCCGCTCATCGACTGGGTGAATCGCCTCTGCACGGAGATATTTCCGGCCGCGGACGATCCGCGCCTGGCGGCGATCCGCTATTTGCCCTCGCTCGCGGCACGCGTCGCTCTGCACGGCGGCGTGCAAGTGCATCCGGTAGCCGGCCAGGCGACTGACAGCGAGCCGGCGCAGATCAGCGCGCTGGTGCGCGAGTGCCGGGCGCGCGAGCCGGGCGCGACGATTGCGGTGCTGGTCAGCGCGCGGCATCACGCGGTGCCGATCGCGCTGGCGTTGCAGGCGGCGGGCATCGCCGTGCGCGGTGTGCGGCTCGAGCCATTGCGCGAGCGTGCGGTCGCGCGCGACCTGGGCGCGCTCGCGCGCGCCATGCAGCACCTGGGTGATCGCAGCGCCTGGCTGGCGCTGCTGCACGCGCCCTGCTGCGGGCTGTCGTTCGCACAGTTGCAGCAGCTGTGCGAAGGGGAAGACGCGAACATCTGGGAACTGATCGGCGATGAGACGCGCGCGGGGCGGTTCGATGCCGACGCTGTTGCACGGCTCGCGCGTGTCCGCGTCGCACTGGCGCCGGCGCTCCAGGGGGCTGAGCGTGCGCTGCCCCTGTGGCAACGGGTCGATCGCGCCTGGTTGCGACTGGGCGGCCCCGCGGCGTGCGGCGAAGAACGCGACCTGCTCGACGCGCAGGAATTCATCCAGACGCTGGCGGCGGAACCCGGCGCCGAGACCCTGGCGGGCGATGCCTTCGACGATTTCGCCGCCGAGTTGTACGCCGCGCCGGCGGTTGCGGGCGCCGCCGTGGAAATTCTTACCATGCACGGCGCCAAAGGGCTCGAATGGGACGTCGTGATCGTGCCGGGCATTGGCCGGGCACAGCGGGGCGATCGCGAGCCACTCCTCAATTGGCTGGAGCTGCCGGGCACCGGAGCGGACACCGAACTGCTGCTCGCGCCGATCAGCGTTGCCGGCACGCGCACCGAGCGTTCGCTGGCGCGCTACATCCAGGGCTTGCGGCGGGCGCGCGCGCGGCTCGAGCGCGCGCGGCTCCTGTACGTGGCCGCGACGCGCGCGCGAGGCGAGTTGCACTGGTTCGGGACGGCGCCGGTCAATCGCGAGGGCGAACTCGCGCCGCGCGCGGACACCGCGTTGGGGCTCCTGTGGCCCGCCGTGAGCGCGGACTTCCAGGCCGCGGCTGACGCTGTTGGCGCCGCACCGCAGACGCTCGTGGCGCCTGCGCCCGCGTCCGCGCCGCCGGCGCTCTGGCGTCTGCCGGCCGCATGGTCGCCGCGAGCATTGCCCGCGCCGGTGAGCGCCGAGCGGCTCGAGCTATCGCTTCGCGACACGGCCACCGAGCCCGAGTACCTCTGGGTGGGCATGGCTGCGCGCGCCGTGGGCACGATCGTGCACGCCGAGCTGCAGCGCCTGGCGCGGCTGCCGCTGTTGCCCCAGGCGCCGGACATCGCGGCGTCGGGCTACGCCGGATGGCTGGCCGAGCTGGGTGTGGAGGCGGCGGAGCGCGCGACGGCGGGGCGGCGCATACACGCCGCGCTGACGGCCACGCTCGGCGACCCACGCGGGCGCTGGCTCCTCGGACCGGCGCATGCGGCTGCGCACAGTGAACTGCGCCTGAGCGGAATGTACGAGGGACGGATCGTGAACATCAGCATCGACCGGCTGCTGCTCGAAGTGGACGGCGATCGCTGGGTCATCGATTACAAAACCAGCAGCCACGAAGGCAGCGATCTTGAGGGGTTTCTGGCGCAGGAGGAATTGCGCTACCGCCCGCAGTTGCAGCGCTATGCGGCCCTGGTGGGCGCCCAGTCTCCGGGGCCGGTGCGCGCGGCGCTCTACTTCCCGCTGCTGGGGACCTTTCGCGAGATCGACCTCGCACGCGCGTAGGCGGGTCGTGCCAGCCATTGTGCGGCGTTAGAAGGTTCCTCCCAGTGTGAACGGCCGCCGGCCCTGTTCATCGCTGGGGCCCAGGAAGCCGACGACCTTCGCCAGCTCCCCACTGGCTTCCGGCCGGGCCTGGGCAAGGCCCGTGAGTTCATATTCGCCGCCGTTGCGGATCGTCAGCATGCCGCTGACCGCAAGCGGCCCGCCCAGATCGCTCACTACGCCGGTAATGGGCGCGCCGCCCGGAGCGGCGCCGGATGCAACCGGTGCGAAGCGCAGCTCGAAACTCCCGAAGGGCATGGGCGGGTTCAGTTGGGCCAGGGCGCGCGCCGTGACCGTGCCCTGGATTGAGACCAGCCGGCCCGCGCTGAATTCGACCGAGTCCATGGCGAGCCGGAGTTGGCCGCTCCAGCCTGCGGGGAACAGCGGCAGCACACCCGAATCGATTGGTAGTTCGGCGCGCAGGTCTTGCAGGGCGAAACGCCCGCCGATGCCAAGTGACACTCGCGCCGTGCCAGGGGCGCGCGCATCGGCGCTGCGCAGGTCCAGATCGGCGTGGCCGCGCAGCAGCGGCCAGGCGTGCAGGTTCCAGCTGACGCCTTGCAGCGAGCCGCCCGGGAAATGCAATTGATCACACTGGCCGTTCCACACAGATCCAGAAGGCGACTGGCAAGCAACCGCGGCCGGCAGCGCGCCCGTCAGCCAGAGTGCCGGAGCGCGTGCCAGCACGGTGAGCGCGAACAGCGCCACCATCACGACTATCAGCGCGCGCGTCGGCACCGCGTGCTTCAGCTGCCGCGCAGCACGATGGTGGCGCTGACCGTGCCGGCGTTTGCGCCGCCATCGATGCTTGCGGAGGTGACGTGCACGCCGTGGCGCAGCACCAGTTCGCCGGTCCAGTTGAGGAGCGAATCGAAGGCGACCTGTTCGAGCCGCACACTCAGCGTGCCGTCGCCCCCGGCTTGCGTGCTGAGCGAATGGGCGATGCCGGTTTCGCGGGCCACGCGATCGGCGAGCGCTACCAGCGACTCGCCGCCCGCCGCGGCCGCGGTGCTGCGCAGTGCACCGAGCTGCGGGGCCACCGACTGCAACCAGGCCAGGTCGGCCTGCTTGGTGTGCACGCGCTGCTCGAGGCGCGCAACGCGGCGTTCGACCGGCAACCACGCTGCCAGCAGCAATAGCAGCAGGCCGACCACCACTCCGCCGAGCACGGCGCGCTGTTCGCGCCGCGCGAGCGCATTGAACCAGGCCTTGAGCGAATTCATCACGAAGCCCCGCTGCGCAGTTGGATGTTGCCCTCAAAGGCATCCCCGGCCGCGCCACCGGAAACCAATTCGGCCTGCCAGCCGGACGCGCGCAGCGTCTGGTTGATGCGATCGATACTTTGCGCGTTGCTGGCGCGAACCTTGAGTTGCACGGCGCCGTCACGGAAGCTCAACGACTCGACCCGCGCGCCCGGCGCGCCGCCCATGGCTTGCGCCAGCGCCTGCAGCGCCGGCAGCAACCCTGTGCGGCCGCCCGGAGTCTGCGAGTCGTGCAGTGCCGGTTCAACGCGTGCGCGGAGCGAACCGCTGCCGCCGGCAAACTGCGGCCCGACCAGCGCCGCGATGGCGCTGTCCAGTTCGCGCTCGGTGCGGCCCTGCTGCCACAACGCGTAGAACTGCGAACCGGCGTGCAGCAGCAACAGTGCGCCGGCCAGCACAGCGGCGATCCGCCAGCGCTTCCAGCCCGCGCCGAGCGAGCCGCGCGGCGCGTAGGCGCCCTGCAGCAGATTGATCGGCGCCGCATTCTGCAGCTGCGCGGCCAGCCAGGGGAGTGATCCGGAGCCCAGCAGCTGTACCTTGAGGCTTGCAAGCAGCGGGCGCGCTGCTTCGACTTCAGCAGAGCGGCGCTGCCAGTCGGCTGCATTGGCATGCAGCAACAGATCGCTCCCGGCCGTGGCCTCGCCGCTGGCGACGGCGGCGGCAAAGCCGCCTTCGGGCGCCGACAGGACCAGCGGCGGCTCGTGTTCACCGGCGGTGAGCAGCAGCGTGTCGCCTTCCAGCAGGGCCACGGCGTGTCCGGGCATGCGCGGCATGAGCGCGGCTTCGCTGCACAGCAGATCGGGCCTGATGCCGGCCGCGGCGAGCTGTGCCAGCCAGTCATCGAGCAGCGGGCGCGCCACGACGGCGACTGCGGTCCTGCCGGCAGCGGTGGTCGGGCCGATCGCGAAGTGTTGGGTTTCGATGTCGCCGGCAAGCTGCTCTTCGAGCGCAAACGGCACCAGCTGCGCGGCGCGCGCACCGGCGCGCGCGGGCAATTCGACCTCGAGGCTCAGCACCTCGGCGGCGTGGACCAGTACGGTGACCTGCCGCGCCCCGGCGGCGGCGCCTGCCGCCCTGAGCGTACCGCTCTGCACGGGCGCGAGCGGCCGGCCGGCGCTGTCCGCGACCAGCCAGACGGCCGCGGCATCGGCGGCGCGCGGCATGCGCAATATGAGCCATTCCGCCATGCTTATTCCGTGCCGAAGGTTCTTAGGATGGGGCGAATCTGTCCACTCGGATCCTGCTTGATCAGACTGTACAAGGTGAACCGCGTGGTGCCAATAGTGATCCAGGTGCGCAGCCGGAAATAGGACGAGCGGGTGTCGACGTGGTTCGGCACGTAGCCCTTCCATTCGGAGGAGACGCCGGCCAGAAACGCCGCCCGGTCCGGGTAGCAGTTGAACTGCTGCCGTTGCTGCGCGAGCTGCTTCGGGTCCAGCCCGAAGCTGCGCTGTCCGGAAATCGCGTCCAGCACTTCACCGGGCGCGGTGCAGATGTTGAGCTTGGTATCCGGCGGCAGTGCGGTGACGAACGGTGCCAGTTTTTCATAACTGACGCGATCCATCCCCATGGACAGCAATTCCGAGATGCTGGTCAGCGGAAGATTGGGCACGCGGTGCGGTGGCTGCTGCGACAGGTAAAAACCGTCTTCCGCGCCACCCGGAAACGTGGGCTGATCATCGGTGTCGATCCAGTCGACCAGGCGCGCGGCGTAGATGGAATCGATGTTCAGCCCCGCCAGCAGCGCTTCGAATTGGGCGACCGCGTTGTGGTCTTCGGCCAGCGGCGTGCTGATTGCACCCGGCAGGGCTCCGGCGGGCGGCTGCGGGCCGCCGCCCGGTGCCGCCATCACCACGCTGTTGAGATTGAATTTCCCCGCCTGGTCCTCGAGTGAGGCTTCCAGCGTCGCGCCGGCGTCCATCTCCACCGGCCCATAAGGCTTCGCCCAATCCTGGTTGGGAGCGGCGATCTGCGGATTGTTCTGCTGGTGGCTGCGCAGCGCGTAGGCGGCCAGGGCTTCGGCGCCTTCAGCGAGCGCCAGGCTCTGCGCCACGGTGAACACGGCGATGCCGCGCCGCGCCGCGAGCTGGCTCTGCCAGGCGATTGCCGTGGCGACGATCGCTGCGATTGCCACCAGGATAATGGCGGTCAGCATCGCGATGCCGTGCTGCCGCGCGCTCATCC
>JAYUZI010000084.1:0-3551 GCA_043751915.1 Gammaproteobacteria bacterium
ACCACCTGGAAACAGGAAGAGGAAGCGGCCAAGAAGGCCGGCTACATCACCGGATATGAAGTAATCACGGTCGAGCCGCGCGGCCCGGACGATCCTGACTTGCTGCTCGTTGTCAGGTACAAGAACTGGGCCGCGCTGGACGGGGCGCTGGCCAAGGGCGACGCCATTGCCAAGGAAGTCGAGGGTTCTGTCGCAGCCTCAAACCAGGCGCAGGCCGATCGCAGCAAGATTCGGCTTGTGCTCGGCTCCTCGACCATGCAGGTACTCGAACTCAAATAGGTTCGCATCCGCCTGTGGCGTCAATCACGTGAGGGGCCGGCTGGCACGGGCCGGCTCCTTACTCAGCGCTGCGTCACCCGCACAATCTGCATCGAATTCGTCCCGCCCGATACGCCCGAGAGCTCGCCCTTGGTGAGTATCACCAGGTCGTCGACGTCGACCAGCCCCTGGCCGAGGAGCCGCTCGAAGATCGCGTGGTAGAGCTCCTGCGGGCGGTTGTCGGTGATGTCGAACGGCACGGCATACACGCCGCGATAAAGCGTAACGCGGCGGCGCGTGACCTCGTGGCGCGTGAAGGCATAGATCGGGATATCGGCGCGGATCCGGCTCATCCACAGCGGCGTCTGGCCTGATTCCGTCAAGGCGACGATGGCGCGCACGCGCATATGGTTGGCGGTGTACATGACCGCGCGCGAGATCGCTTCCTCGGTATTGCCGAACTCGTCCTCGACCCGGATCGACCCGCGCGGCGCGCCCAGTTGGTACTTCTCCGCACCCCGGATCACATCCGCCATGGCCTGCACCGCTTTCACGGGGTACTTGCCGGCAGCCGTCTCGGCCGAAAGCATGACCGCGTCGGTGCCGTCGAGCACGGCGTTGGCGACGTCGCTCACTTCGGCGCGCGTCGGCATCGGGTTCTGGATCATCGATTCCATCATCTGCGTCGCGGTGATGACCACGCGATTGCGCGCCAGCGATTGGCGGATGATGGTCTTCTGAAGCCCGGTGAGTTCGGCGTAGCCCATCTCGACACCCAGGTCGCCGCGCGCCACCATCATGGCGTCGGTGACCGCAAGGATGCCCGCAAGATTGTCGAGCGCCTCGTGGCGTTCGATCTTGGCGACCACGCGTGCTTCGCCGCGCCACTTGCGCAGCTCGCTCTGCGCACGGCGGATGTCGTCGCCATCGCGCGCAAAGGACACCGCCAGGTAGTCAATGCCGAGTTCGGCGGCCAGCTGCACGTCGGCGAAATCCTTTTCGGTCAATGCCGGCGCCGAGATACCGCCGCCCTGGCGATTGACGCCCTTGCGGTTCGACAGCTCGCCGCCGACGCGCACCACGCAGTGAATGCGGCTGCCGGCGACACGCTCGACGCCCAGCACGATCTGACCGTCGTTGAGCAGCAGCGAATCGCCGGCGCGCACGTCGTTGGGCAGGTTCTGATAGGCGCAACCCACCTCGGTTTCGTTGCCGGTATTGGCATCGAGTGCCGTATCAAGTGCGAACGGTGCACCTTCCGCGAGCTGGACGCTGCCCTTGGCAAAACTCTCGATGCGGATCTTGGGGCCGGCCAGGTCAGCAAGTATGCCGATGTTGCGCCCGGCGTCCCGCGCAGCGGCGCGCACGGTGTCGACACGCTGGCGCTGTGAGTCACGCGTGCCATGTGAGAAATTGATGCGCGCGACGTCGAGCCCGGCCGCGACCATGCCGGCGATCACGGCCGGATCATCGGTGGCGGGCCCGAGCGTGGCCACGATCTTGGTGCGGCGTCCGGTGTCCATGCCTCAGCCCGCCGCCCGCGCCTGCAGCATCGCTACAGCCGGCAAGGTCTTGCCTTCGACGAATTCGAGGAACGCACCGCCGCCCGTGGAAATATAGGAGATGCCGTCCTCGACGCCGTATTTCTCGATCGCCGCGAGCGTGTCGCCGCCACCGGCCAGCGAATAGGCCGCGCTGCTGGCAATCGCGTCGGCGATGGCCTTGGTGCCCTCGCCGAACTGGTCGAATTCGAATACACCGACGGGACCGTTCCACAAGACCGTGCCCGCGCTCTTGATCACCGCGCAAAAGCGCTCGGCGGTATCCGGGCCGATGTCGAGAATCATCTCATCGGCGGTCACTTCGCCGACCGGACGCACGTCGGCGTGCGCCGTGGCCGCGAATTCGCGCGCCACCACCACGTCGGTGGGCAGTGGGATCTCGGCGCCGCGTTCGCGGGCGCGCGCCAGCAGGCGCCGCGCCATGTCGAGCATGTCGGTTTCGCACAGCGACTTGCCGACCTGTACGCCGGTGGCGGCCAGGAAGGTGTTGGCAATGCCGCCGCCGACGATCAGCTTGTCTACTTTCTCGAGCAGTGCTTCCAGCACGGTGAGCTTGGTCGACACCTTCGAGCCCGCCACGATCGCCACCAGCGGCCGCGCGGGCTTGAGGAGCGCGCGCTCCAGCGCGTCGAGCTCGGCGACCAACAGCGGGCCGGCGCAGGCGATGGGCGCAAAGCGGCCGACGCCGTGAGTGCTGGCCTCGGCGCGGTGCGCGGTGCCGAATGCATCCATCACGTAGACGTCGGCGAGCGCGGCCATGCGGCGCGAGAGCGCCTCGTCGTCGGCCTTCTCGCCCTTGTTATAGCGCACGTTCTCACACAGCACCGCGGTGCCGGGCGCGCAGTCGACGCCGTCGAGCCAGTCCTTCACCAGCGGCACGGCTGCGCCCAGCAGCTCGGAGAGCCGCACCGCCACCGGGGCGAGCGACAGCTCGGACTCGGACTTGCCTTCCTTCGGCCGCCCCAGGTGCGAGAGGATCAGCACGTGCGCCTGCTTCTCGAGTGCCATGCGGATGGTCGGGAGCGCCGCGCGGATGCGCGCGTCGCTGGTGATTTTGCCGTCCTTGATCGGCACATTCAGGTCTTCGCGGATCAGCACCCGCTTGCCGGCGAGGTCCAGGTCCGCCATCCGCAGGAGCGTCGGCAGGCTCAAGATTGCGCGGTCAAGCTGCGCGCGACCAGGCCAGCGTGGTATCGAGCATGCGGTTCGAGAACCCCCACTCGTTGTCGTACCAGGAGCAGACCTTGATGAGGTTGCCCTCGATGACCTTCGTCATGGTCGCATCATAGGTCGAGGAGGCCGGGTCGTGGTTGTAGTCGACCGACACCAGCGGTGCCTCGGTATAGGCGAGGATCCCCTTGAGCGGGCCGCTGGCCGCGGCCGCCTTCACCAGCTTGTTGATCTCCTCGATCGTGGTGGCGCGCTTGGGCGTGAAGGTCAGGTCCACCAGCGAGACATTGATGGTCGGCACGCGGATCGCGAAACCGTCGAACTTGCCCTTGAGCTCGGGCAGCACCAGGCCCACGGCCGCGGCAGCCCCGGTCTTGGTCGGGATCATCGACATGGTGGCCGAACGCGCGCGCCGGATGTCCTCGTGGTACACGTCCGTGAGGCGCTGGTCGTTGGTGTAGGCGTGGATCGTGGTCATCAGGCCGCTCTCGATGCCGATGCCGTCGTTCAGCACCTTGGCGAGCGGCGCCAGGCAGTTGGTGGTGCAGGAGGCATTCGAGA
>JAYUZI010000085.1:0-4238 GCA_043751915.1 Gammaproteobacteria bacterium
AGCAACCATGTTCCCGAATGCATGCGAGAATCACCCATGGCCAGGCACATGACAGGCGAGGGCATCGTGGATTCGCAGCCGCCGGTCTCGCGCCGGATCAGGGCCCGCTTGCAGCAGGCAAAAAAGCGCTTTCACGCCAACGACAACATTGCGGCATTCATTGAACCGGGTGAAATGGAGGAGCTGCTGCAGGAAGTCTCCGACAAGGTGGCTGCGGTGCTCGATAGCCTGGTGATCGAGACCGAGAACGACCACAACACCAAGGGTACTGCCCGCCGCGTGGCCAAGATGTACCTCAATGAGGTGTTTCGCGGGCGCTATGCGCCGATGCCACCGGTCACCGAGTTTCCCAATGCCGAAAACCTGAACGAGCTGATGATCGTCGGGCCGATCACCGTGCGCAGTGCCTGCAGTCATCACCTTTGCCCCATCATGGGACGCCTGTGGATCGGCCTGATGCCCAACCAGCACTCGAACCTGATCGGGCTTTCGAAGTACTCGCGCCTCACCGAATGGATCATGACCCGCCCGCAGATCCAGGAAGAGGCGATCATGCAGATGGC
This sequence comes from Gammaproteobacteria bacterium, assembly GCA_043751915.1. Lineage (GTDB taxonomy): Bacteria > Pseudomonadota > Gammaproteobacteria > Steroidobacterales > Steroidobacteraceae > FEN-1191. The sequence goes on from JAYUZI010000085.1 coordinate 564, forward strand.
CGAACTGCTCATGCAGATGGTCAAGCCCGATGGCCTGTCGATCGTAATGGAGGCTGAACATTTCTGCATGCACTGGCGAGGAGTCAAGGACAATGCCTCGAAAATGGTAAACAGCGTGATGCGCGGTTCTTTCCTGAAGGATCCGGCGCTGCGCCGCGAATTTCTCTCTCTCATCAATCTGAAAGCCTGAGGCGCCTATGCTCGTCCGTTGTCTCTATGCCAGCCGCGCGGCAAAGCCGCTGTCCGCGGCTGTGCTCGATTCGATCCTGGAACAGTCGGCACGGAACAATCCGCGCCTCGGCATCACCGGCATGCTGTGCTTTACCAATGAAGTCTTCGTCCAGGTCATTGAGGGCGGTCGTGACGAGGTCTGCGAGGTGTTCAATGCCATCGTCCGCGACGACCGGCATCTGCAGGTGCGCCTGCTGGATTTCGAGGAGATCAGCGAGCGGCGCTTCGGCAACTGGACCATGGGACAGGTCAATATCGACAACATCAGTCCGGCCCTGCTGCTGAAGTATTCCGAGAAAGCCGAGCTGAACCCGTTCAACTGCTCAGGCCGGGTCACGCTGGCACTGCTGGACGAACTGATGGCCACCGGTTCCATACTCAGCCGGGGCAAATGATCCGGTCCGCTCCGCTATCGGTCGTCATAGGCGCGACCGGCGCGATTGGGGCGGCACTGTCGGACGAACTGGAACGGCGCGGCCAGCGAGTGGTTCGGATCGGACGCCAGACCCACCCGGGGCTCGACCTGCTCGATGAGGCCAGCATTGGCGCGGCGGCTGCCGCTGCCGGTTCCGGACTCCAGCTGGTGATTGACGCCACCGGCTTTCTGCACAGCGAGCGGTTCAAGCCGGAAAAGAACCTGCGCCAGATCGATCCGGAACACCTGGCCTACAGTTTCGCCATCAACGCGACCGGTCCAGTCCTGCTCATGAAGCATTTTCTGCCGCTGCTGGCGCACGACGTACGCTCGGTGTTCGCAACGTTGTCGGCCCGCGTCGGGAGCATCACCGACAATCGCCTGGGCGGGTGGTACAGCTACCGCGCCTCCAAGGCGGCGCTCAATCAGCTGGTGCGCACTGCCGCAATCGAGCTGACGCGTACGCACCGGCAGGCCATCTGCGTCGCGCTCCATCCCGGAACCGTCGCGTCGGAACTCTCGGCACCCTTTGCGAAAGCAAATCTGACAGTGCAGGCGCCCGCGCAATCGGCTGCGCGCATGCTGACGGTCATCGATGGCCTCACGCCTGCAGACACGGGACAGTTGTTTGATCACACCGGAGCAAGAATCGAATTTTAAAGGCGCATCGCTCGCCGGTGGCATCTCGCTCGCCCGGCATGCTGGGTGTTAAGGTGTCGCGGTGACGCCCGCTTCGACCGTACTCAGTCGCATCCCCCGCAGCATCTGGGCGCTCGGCTTCGTCAGCCTGTTGATGGACGTGTCGTCCGAACTGGTGCACGGACTGCTGCCGGTGTTCCTGGTCACAGTGCTGGGGGCGAGCGCGTTCATGGTCGGCCTGATCGAAGGCGCGGGCGAGGCCACCGCGCTCATCGTCAAGGTATTTTCCGGCGCGCTGTCAGACTACTGGGGCAAGCGCAAGCCGCTGACCGTCCTCGGCTACGGCCTGGGAGCGATCTCCAAACCGCTGTTCGCCATTGCGTCCAGTGCCGGTTTCGTGCTGGTCGCGCGGCTCACGGACCGCGTCGGCAAGGGCATCCGCGGCGCACCGCGCGATGCGCTGGTGGCCGATATCGCCCCGCCCGAGTTGCGCGGCGCCGCCTTCGGTCTGCGACAGGCGCTCGATACCGTCGGCGCCTTCCTGGGCCCGCTCCTCGGCATCAGCCTGATGCTGTTGTGGGCCAACAATTTCCGCGCGGTGTTCTGGGTGGCGATCATCCCTGGAGCTCTGGCCGTGGCATTGCTGCTGTTGGGTGTGCAGGAACCGGACCGACCGCACGCCCAACGTCGCGTCAATCCCATCGCCCGCGCGAACCTGCGCCGCTTGCCGGCCGCCTACTGGTGGGTCGTGGGAATCGGCGCGGCATTCACGCTGGCCCGATTCTCGGAAGCCTTCCTGATACTGCGGGCCGCGCAGGGCGGTCTCCCGGTCGCCTATACGCCGCTGGTGCTTGTGGGCATGAACGCGGTTTACGCTTTGTCGGCCTATCCCTTCGGCAAGCTCTCGGACAGCATGAGCCACACGAGGCTCCTTACCCTGGGCCTTGCGGTGCTGATCTGTGCCGACCTGGTGCTGGCGTGGAGCAACCACTGGGGTTGGGTGTGGCTTGGCATCAGCCTGTGGGGCCTGCACCTGGGAATAACGCAGGGCCTGCTGGCGCGCATGATCGCCGACGGTGCGCCTCCGGACCTGCGCGGTACGGCCTACGGGTTTTTCAATCTGCTCAGCGGTGTCGCGCTGCTGCTGGCCAGCGTGCTGGCAGGGCTCCTGTGGGACCGGTTTGGCGCGGCGCAGACCTTCATCGCCGGAGCGGTACTCAGCGCCGTGGCGCTGGTCGCCATGGTGTTGCGGCGCCAGCCGTAGCGCTCTGCGCAAAGTACCGCCGATTGAGGCCATTGCCGCGGCGGGCTATCAGCTTATTGGCAGCTCGCACCCATCCCAACGATCCACTGCTGCAGCAGCGCGACGCCGTTCGTGTCGATCACCGTGGTGCCGATCGGCGGCATCTGCTGGGCGCCGCGGCGGTTGACGCGCGCCAGCAGCACGGAGTGCGCCGTATCACCCGGCGACACGATGCGGGCGCCCGCTCCAATGCCGAGGTCGCCGGATGACGGCGCAATGTTGCAGATGCCGGTCTGGGCGACCGCCGTCGAGTAACGCAGGTCCATGGCCGAAGGCGTGGGGCCACCCGGCCGATGGCACTGCGAACAGTTGCTGTTGAGGTATGAGCGGGCGCGCTCGGCGAGCGTGCCGGCGATGCCGAACGGATCGGGATAGGCAAGCAACGTAGCCGGCGCGGCCGTGATGGGCGGGTTGAACAGATTGATCGTGTTCAGCGTCGTGATCTGGTTGGCGGTGCGGCCGGTCTGTGGATACGTGAGGTTGCCGTTCTGCTGCGCGCTCTCCAGCCCCAGTCTCCGCCCCGCGGCTGCGGTGTGGCACTCCATCCACTCGGCCTCGCTCGGGTATATCCAGGTCTGCGTGCCGATCACCTTCGCCTTGCCGCCGACCACTCGCGTTGCGTCGGTCTGCGCGCTGTTCCATTCGTAGGTGTAGCCGCCTCAGATGCCGTCCGGATGGCGCATGAACAGGCGCGTCTCGATCAGCTGGTTATTGAGCCGGAAATTCTTGACCAGCACCGTACCGCTCGGGAAGTCCCAGTCTCCGCCCGCCCTGGGCGTGACGTTCAAACCGTCGGGCAACGCCAGCCAGCGGTCCTTGGCTGCACCGTCCGACCAGAAAGGCGCGTTCGGCGCATAGGGAATCAGGCCACTCGCGGGCAGCGTCGCGTTCGAGGCGTTGACGCAGCCCGTCCGTGTGAGCTGAGCAGGAATCGTATCGACCGCGCCGCTCGCGGCCTGCAGAGCGTAGATGCCGCCGCCGTAGCCGACCTTTCAATTACCCACATTTTCGCCGGCCATCGTGAACCCGATTTCGATATCAGTAAGCCGGGACATGCCGCGCCACATGACAAGGTTGCCTGGCGGTC
>JAYUZI010000086.1:0-4216 GCA_043751915.1 Gammaproteobacteria bacterium
GCCGAGAGGCTGCGGGTCTTGAAGAAGCGCGCTGCCCACAGCCACTTGTCGAGGCGCACCCGTTCGTGCGAAGGCTTGCTGTCCACCATCGCGTGAGCCGGCCGCTAGGCCGCAGCGCCGCGTTCCTTCGCGCGGCTGCGTTGGTCGGCGAGCGCCTGTGCCTCGAGACCCGGCGACGTGGGCCAGCCTTGCAGGTGCTTGATCGCGAGGGCGGCCAATCCAGCCATCCATTCCGGCTGATCATTCAGACACGGGACGAAGTGGAAGGCCTCACCGCCAGCGTGCAGGAAGGCTTCGCGCGCTTCCTGGTCGATCTCTTCCAGCGTTTCGAGGTTGTCGGAGGTGAAGCCCGGGCACATCACATCGACGCGCTTCACGCCGGCACGCGCCAGTTCGATCAGCGTGGGCTCGGTGTAAGGCTGCAGCCATTCGGCGCGGCCGAGGCGGCTCTGGAAGGTGACGACCACCTGTTCGGCCTTGACGCGCAGGTGCTCGGTCAGCAGCCGCGCCGTCTTCAGGCATTCGCAGTGGTACGGGTCACCGAGCGTGAGCGTGCGCTTGGGCACGCCGTGGAAGCTGAGCACCAGCTTGTCGGGGCGGCCGCTGGCCGTCCAGTGGTCGGTCACGCGCTTCGCCAGCGCGGCGATGTAGGCCGGGTCGTCGTGGTAGCGGTTGACGAAGCGCAACTCGGGCAGCGTGCGCACCTGCTGCGCCCAGGCATAAACCGCGTCGCAAATGCTGGCCGTGGTGGTGGCCGAATACTGCGGGTAGAGGGGCAGGATCAGGATACGGGTGCAGCGCTGCGCCTTCATCTCGTTCAGCACCGAGGCGATGGACGGGCTGCCGTAGCGCATGGCCCAGCGCACCACCACCGGATGGCCCCGCTCGCCAAGGTAGCCCGCCAGCAGCTTGGCCTGCTTGTCGGTCCACACGGTGAGCGGTGAGCCCTCGGGTGTCCAGATGCTGGCGTACTTGGCGGCTGATTGCTTGGGCCGTACGCGCAGCACCAGGCCGTGCAGGATCAGCATCCAGAGCAGGCGCGGTACCTCGACCACGCGGTGGTCGCTTAGGAATTCCTTCAGGAAACGCCGCACCGCCGGGGTGGTCGGGGCATCGGGCGTGCCCAAGTTGCACAGCAGGATGCCGGTGCGCTCGGGGGTGCCGTGGGTGAACGGGGGTTCGGCCGCGAAGGTCATCAAGGGCCCGTGACGTCGAACTCGGGCGGAACGTCACGGTGCGTGTCCACGAACTTCATGATCTCGAATCGCACGCTCGGGCTGGCAGGGCTCAAGGGCGTGGCGTCGCTGGGGGCCGCGCCCAGGCCGATCATGCCGCTGCCGTGCAAGGTGCAGGTTCCGCGCCGCAGCGTGATGACCTCGGGGTCATGGTCGAAGCGCACGTAGGTGCCGTTGTAGCTGAGGTCGCTCAGCTCGAAGGTGCCGCCGTGCCAAGCGATGCGTGCGTGCGATCGCGAGACACGGGTGTCGTCGATGATGTAGGTTGCCTGCGGGCTGCGGCCGAGAATCACCGGCAAGCTGGTGCCGGCATAGATGCGGTTCAGGTGCTGCCAGATCAGGCGGATGCCTTCGGGCTCGGGTGCCATCGGGGCGATGTCGCCGAACGCGGTGGCTGCCGTGTCGCCGAAGCGCCGCGGTGCTTCGAGCAGGAACACGTGCACCGGCTCGACGCGGCCGCGCAGCTGGAGCTTGTCGAGGCTGCGGAAGTTGCGCTGCTGCTCGGGCTCCAGCCGCGTCAGCACCTCGGCGGTGACCAGGGTTTCGTTGTCGCCGGCGTGGTCGAGCAGGCGGGCGGCCACGTTGACGGCATCGCCGAACACGTCGGCCTGTATCTGCACCACTTCACCGTGAGCCAGGCCGACCTGCAACTTGAGCGGCACGCTGCGTCCGCGCGTGCCGGAGCTGCCATCGGCCGGTGTGCCGATGCGCTCCATCGACTCGTGCATCTCGTCGGACGCATCGACCGCATACATCGGCGAATGGAAGGTCGCCATCAGCCCGTCGCCGAGCGTCTTGACGACTTGGCCGTGGTGGTTGGCAACGACGCGCGCGAGCAGTGCGACGCTGCGCGAAACCACGGCCGTCGCGTCGGCATTGCCCAGGGTTTCGTACATCGATGTGCTGCCGCGGAGGTCGGCAAACAGCACCGTGCGTTCGACGAGCTGGGTCATGCGGGCGTTGTGCAGCGAGCCATGCGAACGAGTTTATCTGCTGCCCGCAGCCGCCTTCGCGTCAGAGTGTGTCGAGGTAGGTGCGCAGCTTGTCCGAGCGGCTCGGGTGCTTGAGCTTGCGCAGGGCCTTGGCCTCGATCTGGCGGATCCGCTCGCGGGTGACGTCGAACTGCTTGCCGACTTCTTCCAGCGTGTGGTCGGTGTTCATGTCGATGCCGAACCGCATGCGCAGCACTTTCGCCTCGCGTGGAGTCAGCTGCGCCAGAACCGAATGCGTGGTTTCACGCAGCGACTCGGTGGTGGCCGAATCGATTGGTGACGAAACCGACGTGTCTTCGATGAAGTCGCCCAAGTGCGAATCCTCGTCGTCGCCGATCGGAGTCTCCATCGAGATGGGCTCCTTGGCGATCTTCAGAACCTTGCGCACCTTGTCCTCGGGCATCTCCATGCGCACGGCCAGCTCTTCCGGAGTCGGCTCGCGGCCCATTTCCTGCAGCATCTGGCGGGAAATGCGATTCAATTTATTGATCGTTTCGATCATGTGCACCGGAATGCGGATGGTTCGGGCTTGATCGGCGATCGAGCGGGTGATGGCTTGGCGGATCCACCACGTCGCATAGGTCGAGAACTTGTAACCGCGACGGTATTCGAACTTGTCGACGGCCTTCATCAAACCGATGTTGCCTTCCTGGATCAAATCCAGGAACTGCAAGCCGCGGTTCGTGTACTTTTTGGCGATCGAAATCACCAAGCGCAGATTAGCTTCGACCATTTCCTTCTTGGCGCGACGCGCTTTCGCTTCGCCGATGGAAACCTCGCGGTTGATTTCCTTGATTTCGCTGATGAGCACATGAAACAGACCCTCGAGCTCGAGCAGCTTGTTCTGCCGACGTTCGATTTCGTCCTTGAACTTCGCGAGCGGCGCGGAATAACGCTTCTTCGCCTTGATGTGCTTGTCCAGCCACTTGGTGCTGGTCTCGTTTTTCGGGAATGTCGAGATGAAATCCTTGCGCGGCATCCCGGCCTGTTTGATGCACAGGAACATGATCTCCTTCTCGAGCAGGCGAACTTCGGTCACGTGCTGGCGCAGGTTGTCGATCAACTGGTCGAACATCTTGGGCGAGAGCTTCAGCTCCATCAATTCGCCGCAGATCTTCTTGCGAATCTTCAGCGTCTTCGGGTCCTTGGCTCCCAGCTTGTCGAGCGAGCCCAAAAACTGATGATGAGCTTTCGCAATCGAAGCAAAGCGCCTGCCCGCCTCTTCCGGATCCGGGCCCGTGTCGATAACCGCCTCTTCCTCGTCGCCATCCGCCTCGTCATCATCGTTGGCAGCCTCTTCGCGCTCGAGGGCCATCATCTTCGGATTCTGCGGCTGCGCAATTTCGTCCGGCGCGTTCGGATCGACAAACCCCACGATCACGTCGACGAGGCGCATCTGTCCGGCTTTGACCGTCTCATAGTGCCGCAACAGCAGATTATAGGTGCCGGGGTAGCTGCCGAGCGCGATCTTGACCGCTTCCAGCCCCTCCTCGATGCGCTTTGCGATGCGAATTTCGCCTTCACGGGTCAACAATTCCACCGTGCCCATCTCGCGCATGTACATGCGCACGGGATCGGTGGTGCGGCCGAACTCCGCGTCCAAATTGGCCAGCGCGGCAGTGGCTTCTTCGACCGCTTCTTCATCAGGAGCGGCCGTGGCATCCGTCAGCAACAGGGACTCGGCATCCGGCGCCTTTTCGTACACCGGAATGCCCATGTCATTGATCATATTGACGATATCTTCGATCTGTTCCGGATCGACGATTTCGCTCGGCAAGTGGTCGTTGACCTCAGCGTAGGTGAGGTAGCCTTGTTCCTTGCCGCGGGCGATCAATAGCTTGAGTTGCGACTGCCGCTCGTCCGCAATTTGAATCGGGGTGCCTGCCGGGGCTTTTTTGATCAAGATGGACGCCTCGTGGGAAATCTGGAGGAATTAAGCTTAGCCGGCAAGTATACGATTCTGGTCAATCTGTAGCCAGTCGAAAATCA
>JAYUZI010000087.1:0-2881 GCA_043751915.1 Gammaproteobacteria bacterium
TAGCCTCGAGACGCCCGGTTACACGGCGCTCGTTGTGGGCGACCATCATGGCAGCAGCGTTCATGATGGGTCTGCTGGTGTTTGGAGCGGCCGCATGTATTGACGAGTTTGTAAAAAGAGACATTGACGACCTGAGTATATCCTTGTTGCTCGGTGCAGCCAGCTGGGCACTCTGGGCGCTGTATTTTTACAGATCCACCAGGAGTTCATCGTCTGACCAAGTCGTAAGCCACGTGCGCCGCTTTCTGTGGGCGGGAAGCATTCTGGAGCTGCTAATTGCTATTCCAACACACATAGTCGCCCGGCACAGAGGCTACTGTTGTGCCGGGGTCATGACCTTTATTGGCCTGACCTGCGGACTTTCCGTCATGCTGTTCGCCTTTGGTCCGGCGGTGTATTTCCTGTTCGCCGAGAGATGGAAGCGTCTGCACCCGGCACAACAGGTCGCCTGACTGATCGCTGAGCGCGACGGCGGTTGCGGCTGGGCACTGCATAGACGAATGCGGTAGGATCGCGATTCCGCCTGCATCAAGGAACCCGCCCATGAAACGCATACTCTTCGGTCTGGTCACCTGTTTGGTATCGGTTGCGCCCGCGCTGGCGGCACTGAAGGCGGGCGAGGTAGCGCCGGAGTTCTCGGCCCAGGCGTCCTTGGCAGGCAAGGCTTTCGGTTATGTTCTGGCAGACGCACTCAAGAAGGGTCCGGTGGTCGTGTATTTCTACCCTTCGGCCTTTACTGAAGGGTGCAATGTCCAGGCCCACACGTTCTCCGTGCGCAGGGGTGATTTCGATGCGGCCGGGGCGACGATCATCGGCGTCTCGCTCGACAGCATCACCCGTCTCAACGCCTTCTCCGCGGACCCGAAATACTGCGCGGGCAAGATCGCGGTAGCGTCGGATGCCGACGGCCGGATCGTCAAGGCTTACCAGTTGAAGGTGGAGGGTTCCGCCGCGCCGTTCAAGGATACGCGCGGCATCGTCGTCGACCACGATTTCGCAGAACGCACGACGTTCGTCGTGACTCCGGATCACAAGATCTACAGCACTATCGGCGGGATGGAAGCCGCGAAGAATGTCGCGGCCGCGCTCAAGAGCGTCCAACAGCTGGCGAAAGCCAAAGCGCAGTAGTCGACGGTCCGCGGGCAGGCCAGGCGACGCAACGAACTCGCGCGTGTGAACGTGGCGGGCGAACCGCAGGAAGTCTTTCGATCGGCGAGTCAATCGGCCTGCACGGACCGCGCACTCGTGCTCGCCGCCGTGGGCATTCCCAGCGCGATCCGTTTCGATGGCTTCGAATATCTCCTCTGCGCCGATGTGGCGGACGCGGCGTGGGCGGTCGCGCATCTGCGCCAGTACGCGACCGAGAACCGCCCGGCGCCCCCGTTGCCCGCAGCACCGCGATTGCACGACTACGCCTGGGTCGGGGTCGTGTTGTATGCGCTCGTCTTGCTGGGTGTCGCGCTGGCGATCTCGAACGGGCTGTGGCGTCCAGATGCCTTCGAACTCGGAGCGCTTGACGCGGGGCGCGTACAGGGCGGGCAGTGGTGGCGCGCGTGGACGGCGCTCACGCTGCACCTGGGTGTCGACCATCTGGTGGCCAATCTGGGCGGCGGGATCTGGTTCGGTTACCTGGCGGCTCGCCAACTCGGCAGCGGCACATCCTGGCTCCTGATCGTCACGGGCGCAGCGTTGGCCAATGGGCTCGAGGCGGTGCTGGGCCCCGCGACACACCGCTCCGTGGGCGCCTCAACCGCAGTGTTCACCGCGCTCGGCCTGATGGCAGCGCATTCGTGGCGGACGCGCCTGCATCTGCGCCAGAGCCGGGCGAAGCGATGGGCACCCCTGGTTGGCGGCACGGTCTTGCTCGGGTGGTTGGGCACGGCGGGCGAGGGCACCGATATTGTTGCCCATGCGATGGGATTCATGGTCGGGTGTCTCTTTGGAGCAATCGCGGGATTCGGTACCACAGCGCGAATTCTCGATCGAATACCGCAATGGCTGGCGGGGATGGGCGCACTCGCCTCCCTTGCCGTCGCCTGGGCTTATGCGCTGGAGAATTGAACAAATCCCCAACCTATCCGTCTATTAGAGTGATCACACCAACCCCAGACCGCCGTCGTTTACGCGGCAGGAGAGCTACATGAAGACCATCCGACCTATCCATTACGTCCGCGGCACGCTCATCGCCTGCGGAGTCACGCTCCTTTGGACGGCGGGCGCGGCGCTCGCAGCCGAAGCGGAGCATGCCGGCCGACCGGCGCCGACTCATGAAATGCGCGAGAAGATGGCGGGCGCCCACGAGCAGATGGCCGCTTGCCTGCGCTCGGATCGGCCCATTGCGGACTGTCATGGGGAAATGATGAAGAATCACGACATGATGGGCCATGGCGAAGGTGGCCACGAAGACATGGGCAAGGAGGATTGCGCACACTGGGCGCGCCACGAGCATGAGATGAAGGAATCGATGAAGGATCATGCCGTTGCAGAGCCCGCCCAAAAGTAGGGCGCCGACCAGCAGGGTTTACCCCTGACATCACGGGGACCCGCTGCGGCGGGTCCCCGGGCGTTGCACCATTGACCAGCAGGGCGCAAGACGCGGACGAATTTATTCTGTCGAGGATTATTGGTGGCGCTCGCCGCATCAGGAGTAGACTGACGCCCCCATAACCTGGGGAGTGATGTCTGTTCCTCGACTTACACAACACCTAGAGAGGAGTCGGCCATGATTACTCGTATCATTTCTTTGACCGTCGTATCACTTGCGCTATGCGCATTTTCTGGCAGTGCCTGTGCGCAAACACCTAGCCAGGATCAACAGGACGTCTGGAAGGCTGAGCAACTGCAGTGGAAGATGAATGCAGACAAGGACATGACTTGGCTG
>JAYUZI010000088.1:0-9798 GCA_043751915.1 Gammaproteobacteria bacterium
TACGTGCACCGCATCGGCCGCACCGCCCGCGCCGGCGCCGCCGGCGATGCGATCAGTTTCGGCTGCGAGGAATACGCGATCTCGCTCCCCGACATCGAAACCTTCATCGGTCACAAGATTCCGGTCGAGCGCTACGAGCCGGGCGATCTGCCGAAACTCCACCCGGCCCCTTACGTGCCGCGTGATCCCGATGCGCCGATGCGGCGTCCGCGCTCCGGCGGCGGTGGCGGCCGTCCGGGCGGACCGCGACGCGGCGGGCCCCCACGCCGGCGCTAGCAGCGGCTAGGGCGCCGTATACCCCGTCGCGAAGCGCGCGCGGATCGAATCCAGCTCGGCCAGCACGGCGTCCGGGAGCGCCGGCACGCGGTGCGTCGCCAGGATGCGGCGCAGATCGGCGTCGATGCGCTGGTGCAGATCCTGGTCCGCCAGCGAACTCATCGACGTGGGAATGTGCGGCCCGAAGTAACGCGTCGGCCACAGCTGTTCGCGGCAATGGCTCGCGGTGTGATCGAGCGCGAGATAGTTGCCACGCGGCCCGACCGCCAGGGCCTGCGAGAGCGCGAGCGTATCGTCATCGATCCGGACGCCCTGCCAGAGGCTGCGCAGGAGGCCGGCAAGGTCGTCGCACAGCAGCAGTGAGTGGAGCGAGTAGGTGATGCCCTCATCGAGCGAACCCAAGTAATCGCAGGTCGCCGGCCGGCTGTAGAACGCCTGCATCATGTTCGAGGAGATTTCCCAGACCGCGTCCTGGTTGAAGCGCCGCGCCACCGACTGGCCACCGAGACCCGTGAACGAGGGGAGCCCCAGCTCGCGCCGCACCTGGCACATCAGCATGTCGGCGAGCGAGGCCTGCACGAAATTGCCGATGCTGCCGGTCGCCGGTTCCATGAAACTGACATCGGAGCTGCCGATGACGAAGGATCCGCGGCAGGCGAGCTGCCCGAGTGTCATGCCGGCAAAATCGGTGGCCAGGCTCTGCGCGATGCAGCCGGCCACCGTGATCGGCGAGGAGGCGCCACCGATCGGCAGCGTGCCGACGCTGGCGGGAATGCCGTTGCGCGCCGCGAGCAGCACCTGGTCGACATGCGTCTTCGCATAGTTGAGCGGCAGTGGCGTGATGATCTGCAGAAAATAGGGCTTGGCCGCCAGCGCTTCGCGTCCACCGCGGATCGCGGCCGCCATCCCGATCACGACCTCGAATGAAGCGGCGTGCTCGCACAGATATTCGAGCGGCTTCACTGTGTTGCGGGCCATGAGCGCGAATTCCGCGATCTCACCATGGATGTCCGAGTGCGGGATGTCCTTGCAGGCGATGCACACGCCGTCGATGTTCGGCAGCGCGTCGGCTACCCGCGTGATCAGTGCCAGGTCGGCGCCAGTGCTTGCGCGCCACTCACCGGTCTCGAGATCGTAGACCTTGATGCAGGTCATGCCCGGGAAGAACCAGGTGTGCTGGCAATCGAGCAGGAGGCTGTGCGTGCCGTCGCGGTCCCACAGCCGCGCCTGGCGCGCAACCGAGGCCAGCGCGGCCTCGACCACCGCGCGCGGGATCTTCACGACACCATCGGCGGCGACCTCGCAACCAGCGGCCGCGAACAGTGCCGGAGCCTCGCTGTCCGTGTCGAACGCCACGCCGGCCTGCTCGAGGAGCGTGAGCGCAGCGTCGATCAGCCGCCGCGGCACACCCGGCGCCAGCGGATCGTAAGGCAGCGATGGCCCGTGGTGCACTCCGGGGTCCTCAGTGCGGGCGGGCGCCGCCCGGGCTTGGCGCTTGCGCGGCCGGATGGATTCGGCGTGCATGGAACCTCCGCGGCCTTGTTCTTTGCCGGCACCGCCTTGCAAACTACGCCACCTGCCGGGCATCGCGCCACTACGGAAACTACGGACGCACCATGACGAATACTTCCCGCTACGCCCGGCTCTTCGAAAGCGTAAAGATCGGGCCGGTCACGGCACCGAACCGATTCTATCAGGTGCCGCATTGCACCGGCATGGGCCACGCGCTGCCGCAAACCCTGGTGGGCATGCGCGCCATGAAGGCTGAAGGCGGCTGGGGTGTGGTGTGCACGGAATACTGCTCGATCCATCCGAGCTCTGACGATCATCCCTACCCTTTCGCGTCCATATGGGACGACGGCGACCTGCGCAATCTCGCCGCGATGGCCGACGCTGTGCACGCGCACGGCGCGCTCGCCGGCATCGAGCTGTGGCACGGCGGCAGCTATGTGGCGAACCTGGCGAGCCGCGCGCCTGCCTTCGGGGTCCGCTCGGCGCTCTCGCGCACCGACCCGATTCAGTCCCAGCGCATGGACCGGCACGACATCCGCGAGTTCCGCCGCTGGCATCGCGAGGCGGCGCTGCGTGCCAGGCAGGCGGGGTTCGACATCATCTATGTCTATCCCAGCCACGGTTACCTGGTGTCCGAGTTTCTCTCGCGCAGCTGCAACGAACGCACCGATGAGTATGGCGGCTCGCTCGACAACCGCTCGCGCCTGATGCGGGAACTCCTCGATGAAACCCGCAGCGCGGTGGGCGATCGCTGCGCCATCGCCACGCGCTTCGCGGCCAACGGCCACGGCGACGAGCACCTGAGCGAGGACGAGGCCCACGACGTGGTCGCCGCGCTGGGGCACCTCCCTGACCTGTGGGACGTGGTGCTGGCCGATTACGACGAGGAAATGGGTTCCTCGCGCTTCGTACCGCAGGGGGCGCTCGAGGATCGCGTCGCTTACGTGCGCAGGGTGACCGGCAAACCCGTGGTCTGCGTCGGGCGCTTTACCTCACCGGATGCGATGCTCGGACAGCTGCAGCGCGGCGTACTCGATTTCATCGGCGCGGCGCGGCCCTCGATCGCCGATCCGTTCCTGCCGAACAAGATCCGCGAGGGTCGGCTCGAGGATATCCGCGAGTGCATCGGCTGCAATATCTGCTACGCCAACAACTTTCGCGGCTCGCCGCTGCGTTGCACGCAGAACCCGACCATGGGCGAGGAATGGCGCTCGGGTTGGCACCCCGAACGCGTGCCGAGCGGGAGCGGCTCAGTGCTGATCGTCGGCGCGGGACCGGCGGGGCTCGAGGCGGCGCAGACGCTGGGCAAGCGCGGCTTTACGGTGACGATTGCGGACGCGGCCGATGCCGCCGGCGGGCGCGTGACGCGCGAGAGCCGCCTGCCCGGACTCGCCGAATGGGCGCGAGTGCGTGACTACCGGCTCGGCCAGATCAGCCGCATGCCGAACGTGACGCTCTATCTCGGTAACCGCCTGCTGCCTGCCGAGGTCCGCGAGTTCGGGGCCGGCCACGTCCTCATCGCGACCGGCGCCCGCTGGCGCCGCGATGGCATCGGTCGTTGGCATGCACGCGCGATCGCCGGCCTCGACGCAACTAACGTCTACACGCCCGATGACATCCTGGACGGCCGCCTGCCGCAAGGCGAAGTGCTGCTCTTCGATGACGATCACTACTACATGGGGCCGGTGATCGCGCAGAAACTCGCCAGCGCAGGCGCCCGCGTCCGCTACATCACGACCGCGGGGCGAGCGGGAGACTGGAGCCTATACACGCAGGAGCAGGAGCGCGCACAGCGCGCCCTGCTCGAACTCGGCGTCGAAATCGAAGTCAACACCACGCTCAACGGCTTTGACGGCACAGCGGCGACGCTCGCCTGCGTCTACACCAGCCGGCAGCGCCAATGCGCCTGTGCGGCCGTGGTACTGGTGACCTCACGCGAGCCGGACGAAACGCTCTATCGGGCGCTGGTCGGCGAACGCGAGACGGATGAGCCGGATCTGGCCGTGCAGCGCATTGGCGATTGCGTGCAGCCCGGCCTGATTGCGCACGCCGTGTATTCCGGCCACCGCGCCGCGCGCGAACTGGGCGGCGGCGGCGGCGCGCTCCGGCGCGAGCGCGTGCTGATCTGATCAGCGCTGCGGTTCGACGCCGGTTTGCCCGCCGATCAGCTCCACCAACGCATCGACCGCCACGAACTCCTCGTGCTGGTGCCCGGCACGCACGCTGTCGGGGCGGCGGATCGCGCGGATCAGGCCGATGCCCGCAGCCCGCGCCGCGTGCAGCACCGTGGCGCTGTCGTCCACGAACAGGCTCCGGCCCGCATCGAAGGGCTCGAGGTGGCGCAATGCCTGCCAGAAACGCGGGTCCTCCTTGGGCGCTCCGAGGTCATGCGAGCTGAAGCTGGCGTCGAAGTGATCCAGCACACCGGTGCGTTCATGCTTGATGGCCAGCGCCTGCGGATGGGCATTGGTGAGCAACACCAGGCGCTTGCCGCGCGCACGCGCCGCGGCGAGGAATTCCCGGGCACCGGGCAGCCAGCGGATGCGATGGGCGTCCTGGCGCTTCAGCGCCGCGATGTCGAGCCCGAGTTCCTGGCTCCAGTATTCGGTGCTGTACCACGGGAGCGTGCCCATGCAGGCGGCAAAGCGCGGCCGCAGGATTACCTGCGCGGCCGACAGCTCCAGGCCGCGGCGCTCGCCCCACACCCGCGGCACCAGCTGCTGCCAGAAATGATTATCGAAATCGAGATCGAGCAGCGTGCCGTCCAGGTCGAGCAGCACGTGATCGATGTCTTTCCAGTGGCTGTCAAGCAGTGCGGCGGTATTCATCGGCTTCGCTATGATGGCGGCCATGAATGCCGCCCTGCAACCGTTCGAGCGCATCGACCTGCATACGCACAGCAGCTGCTCGGACGGTTCGCTCCGGCCGGGCGAGCTGGTCGCGCTGGCCGCCACGCGCCAGGTCGAGCTGCTGGCGCTCACCGACCACGACACGATGGCCGGTTGCGCCGAGGCGGCCCAGGCCTGCGCGCAACACCAGATCGATTTCCTGTGCAGCAGCGAACTCACCGCGCTGTGGCGCGGCCGAGAGGTCCATATCGTAGGCCTGCGAGTTGATCCTGCCAGCGAGGCGCTCGTGGCGCACCTGCGCGGGGTGCTGGCGCAACGCGTGGAGCGCATCCGCGCCATCGGCGTGAAGCTGACCCGCTGCGGCCTGGACGGCGAGGCCATCGCTGCCGAGGTGTTGGCGCTCCCCGGAACGCCCACGCGACTGCACCTGGCGCGGGCGCTGGTGGCGCGAGGCCATGCCAAAGACGAGGATGAGGCCTTCAAGCGATTCCTGGCGCGCGGCCAGAAGGCGGCCGTGGCCGCCGAGTGGCCCGGTGTGGAGGCCGCGGTCGCCGTGATTGCCGCGGCTGGCGGCATGGCGGTGCTGGCCCACCCGCACCGCTACCAGGTCTCCGCCGGGGCCTTACGCGAGCTGTGCGCTCAGTTCCGCGACTGCGGCGGCCAGGGCATCGAGGTCAGCCTGGCGGGCATGGGCCCCGGGGACGCCAGCCGGGCCGCGTCGCTGGCGCGGCGCTTCGACCTGGCGGGCTCCTGCGGCTCGGATTTTCACATCCCCGGCCTCCCGTGGCGCCCACTGGGGCGCTTCGCTAAGCTACCCGAGGGCGTAACGCCCATAACAGCGCGGCTCGGACTGCAACCGGTCCGTGCCGCACCCGCGGCGTCACCTGCATCCCGGGCCAGATGAAAGAATCAGGCGACAACGTCGATCGCGAACTGTTCCGCAACATTCAGAAATTGCGGGCGCTGCGCATTGAACACCGCGACCTGGACGAAGTCATCTCGCGGCTCTCGCTCGATATCCATATCGATGAACTGCAGCTCAAACGCCTGAAAAAGCGCAAACTCGCGCTCAAGGACCAGATCCTGCTGCTCGAAAGCCAGCTCATCCCCGACCTCAACGCCTAGGGCCCAGCCATTGCAACAATTCCTCACCAACCTGGGTAACCCGCAGCTGCTGATACAGCTGCTGGCCATTGCCATCGCGATCGCCGTGGCGCTGTTCGCCGGCCACGCGATCGGCGGCTTGTGGAAACGCCGCCCGCCGCCGCGGCTCCCCTGGCAGGCCCTGCTGCTCGAGGGCCTCGCGCGGCTGGCGCCGGCGCTGATCACCATGCTCCTGCTGCTGGCAGTACAGGCGGTGTTTGCGGGGGCCACTCTCAACACCGGCGCACTTGACCTAGCGCTGCGACTGGCGTCGATCCTGGTGGTGGTGCGCGCCGGCGTGTTCCTGGTCGGGCAACTGCTCGGGCCACGCTCCTGGCTGCACGGCTGGGAAGCGCACGCGACCACGTTTATCTGGCTGGCCATCGCCTTCCAGCTCATCGGCTGGTTCGGCGCCATCGAGTCGACCCTCGACGCGATCGACCTGGTGCCCGGCAAGGCGCAATTCTCGTTGTGGTCGCTCCTCAAGAGCCTGGTGGTGATCACCGGCTTCGTGCTGGTCGGGAGCCTGATCGCGCGCGCCATCGAGCAGCGGCTCATGAAGCTGGAGAGCGTCGCGCTCACGACGCGCGTGGGCATCGCGAAATTCAGCCACTTCTTTCTGGTGGGCCTTGGCGCCCTGCTGGGCGTCAACGCCGCCGGCGTGGACCTGACCGCCCTGACGTTGCTGACGGGCGCCATCGGCATCGGCCTGGGGTTCGGACTGCAGGCGATCACCAGCAATTTCGTCAGCGGCTTCGTGCTGCTGCTCGACAAGTCCATCAAGCCGGGCGATGTCATCAGTTTCACGGGCCTGACCGGCACCAACTCCGAGAATTTCGGCTGGGTCCAGGAGCTGCGCGGGCGCTGCGTCGTGGTGCGCGACCGCGACGGCGTGGAAACGCTGGTGCCCAACCAGAACCTGATCACCAGTACGGTGATCAACTGGAGCTACTCGGACCGCAAGGTGCGGTTGAAACTCCCGGTGCGCATCAGCTACCGCGACGATCCGGAGCTGGCCCTCGAGCTGCTGCGGCGCGCCGTGGAAGGCAATCCGCGCGTACTGCAGGAGCCCGCGCCCGCTCCACGGCTGATGCAGTTCAGCGACTACGGCATGGATCTCGAACTGCGCTTCTGGATCGCCGACCCGCAAAACGGCGTGAACAACGTGCGCTCCGAGGTCAACCGGCGCATCTGGCGCCTGTTCCGCGACGCGGGCATCACCATACCGGTCGCCCAGCACGAGGTGCGCATGCTGCACGACCGGCCGGCGCCGTGAGCGCGCCGCCGGAAATTCCCGCCGCCGACCTGAGCTTCAGTTTCGTACGCGGCACCGGTCCCGGCGGCCAGAACGTCAACAAGGTCGCCACCACGGCGCAGCTGCGCTTCGACCTGGCGGGCACCGCGATACTCGACGAGCGCGCCAAGGCCCGGCTCCGTACCCTCGCCGGCCACCGCCTGATCGGCGACGCCGAGATCCTCATCGTTGCGCGCAATCACCGCACCCAGGAAGGCAACCGCCGCGAGGCGCTGGAGCGACTCCAGGAGCTGATCGTACGCGCGCTGCACGTGCCCAAGGTGCGGCGGGCGACGCGCCCCACCCGCGCTTCCAAAGAACGCCGGATTGCTGGCAAACTGCACCGTCAGCGCCACAAGCAGCTGCGCGGCGCGGTCCGGCACGACGATTGATCAACCCCAAAGGAGATCCGCATGATTCCAATCACCACGCTCTGGCTGCCGATCCTGCTGGCGGCCGTCGCCGTCTTCATCGCCAGCTCCGTCATGCACATGTTCCTCGGCTATCACTGGGACGACCTGCGCGCGCCGCCGCAGCAGGATGCGATCCTCGAGGCGCTGCGCGGACTCAACGTGCCGCCGGGCGACTACGGCATGCCCAAGGCCAACTCGATGGGGCATATGCGTAGTGACGAATACAAGGCCAAACTTGAACGTGGGCCGATCGTGTTCCTCAATATTTCGGGTGGCGGCATGGCCATGGGCAAGATGCTGGTGCAGTGGTTCATCTACCTGCTGCTGGTGGGCATCTGCTGCGCTTATATCGCCGGTCGCGAGCTGGCCGCGGGCGCCAGCTACCTGGCGGTGTTCCGCATCGTGGGCTTCAGCGCCTTCATGGCCTACGCGCTGGCCCTGCCGCAGGGATCGATCTGGTATCGGCGCAACTGGCGCATGACGGCGTTCGGCATGTTTGACGGCCTGGTGTTCGCGCTGCTCACCGGCGGCATGTTCGGGTGGCTCTGGCCGCGCTGAATTTGCTCGCACTCAGCCGTGTGTGACCTGCAGGATCGAGTGGCGTATCTGCTCTGAGAGCACGATCTCGGCGTCACGCGCCACTTCGATCAGCACACTGTCGAACACCAGGCGGCCGGCCTCATCCGTGCGCAGCACGGTACGCGTGCGCAGCAGATTGATAAAGCTGCCAAACAGCGCGCGGTCGAAGAATTCCGGGGAATTGAAGCCATAGAGCAGCGTCATGCGCTGCGCCATGAGCTGGCAAAGCTCTTCGAGCGCCTTCTGCGTGATCGCACCACTCCCGGCGCGGATCAGCAGCGCGATGGCCAGGTAGTAGCGTTCGATGATCTGCACGGTCACCTGCGCCAACAGCGACAGCTCCATGGCCGCGACGGAGCTCGGGGGCGGCCGCCGCCAGCTGCCGTTGCCGACCGCTTCGAGCAAGCCGCAGTGCGCCAGCGCCGCGAGCACTTTATCGACGACATCGGGCACCTCGTGTTCACTCCAGCGCAGGAACAGCTCTTCGGCGACGTAGGGATAGATGCGGCTGGCGAAGCGCCGGATGTCCTCGCCGGGCAGTTCGGTGTTGGCGATGAAGCAGCAGGCCATGAGCGAGGGCATGGCCAGCAGGTGCAGGACATTGTTGCGGTAGTAGGTGGCCAGCACCGCGTGCTCGGCGCTCATGCGCACGAACTCGCCGGCGCGATGCGTTTCACGCGTGATCATCTGCAGGCCCACGCCGTAGTCGACGATCCGGGCAGCGGGGAGGCTCGTGACCGTGACCCGATCGCTGTAGGGCACGGCGCGCAGCACGGCCAGCAGTGTGTCGAGATGGCGGATCAGGTCGCCCTCGAGTGTCATCTGCCGTGGTGTCGCCAGCAGGGCGATAGCCAGCAGGTTCACCGGCGTCACGGTGGCCGCCGCATTGATGTTGCGCATCACGGCGCTCGACAGCTCACCCACCAGCGGCGTGATCCAGCGCGGCCGTTCCGGGGCGTTGCCCGTGTACGCGCGCCAATCGGGCGCGTGCCGTTCCAGCAGCCGGTCGAGAAAAATCGGCTCGCCGAGATTGACGTGCACGCGGCCGAAGCGTTCGCGCAGCCGATGCAGGCTACGCAACAAGGTGCCGATGCTCTCCTTCTCCTTGGGCTGGCCGGACAGTTCGCCTATATCAGTGGCCCCCTCCCAGATCCGCTCGTAACCGAAATACACCGGAACGAACACCACCGGGCGACGCGGCTGGCGCAGGAAGCTGCGCACCGTCATCGACAGCATGCCGGTCGCCGGCTCGAGCAGCCGGCCGCTGCGACTGCGCCCGCCTTCGATGAAGTATTCGATCGAGTGGCCGCGCGCCATGATCGCCGCCAGGTACTGCGTGAACACCACCGTGTAGAGCGAGTCGCCACGGAAACTGCGGCGCATAAAGAACCCGCCGCCCTTGCGCAGCAGGCGGCCGACCACGGGCAGGTTGAGGTTGACGCCGGCGGCCACGTGCGGAATCGCAAAGCCGTGCTGGTGGATCGCATAAGAGAGCAACAGGTAGTCCATGTGACTGCGATGACAGGGCACGTAGACCACTTCATTGCCGTCGGCGACCTGACGGAGCGTATCGACGTGCGTGAACTCAATGCCGTCGTACAGCCGGTTCCACAGTCGCGGCAGCAGATGCGAAACGAAGCTCACGAAGCGGTGCGAGTAGTTGGCGGCAATCTCGTCGATGCAGCGGCGTGCCTGGAGCAGCGCGTCGCGGCGCGTGACGTCCGGACGTTCG
>JAYUZI010000089.1:0-4150 GCA_043751915.1 Gammaproteobacteria bacterium
ACGGTGGTGGTGGCCATCACCGATACCGGATTCGGGCGCGGCAACGCCGACAACTGGAGCGGCGACCACTCGCGCGAGACCAATCCGCTGCAGATCCGCGGCGAGCGCTGGGTGCGCCCCACCAACACCAACGGCGCGGGTCCCAACCCGGCGGGCACGGCGGTCAGCAACTTGACGCCGGCGGTGGTGAACCCGGATGGCGATCTGCGCAACGTCAACGATGGCCCCGCCGGCAGCGGCAGCGGCCACGGCACGGCGGTGGCCACCTGCCTGGGCGCGGAGGCGCCGGTGGAGATCGGCGGCACCGCGCTGGGTCCCGCCAGCGCCGTGCTGGGCACGGCGCCGCACGTGAAGATCCGGGCTATCCAGGCGATGGGCAGCATCTTCTCGGTCTTCCAAGCGCAGGAGATCATCGCGGCGGATCCCGAAGTGAAGGTGCACACCACCTCGTTGGGGTTCCCCGCCTTCCAGGTGCGCTTCACCGCGAAAGTGCGCCGCGCTTTCCAGGAACGCGTCCAGGAGATGGTGATGGCGGGCAAGCTTGGGTTTGCCGTGCCGCAGAACTACAACGGCAACCCCATCGCCGCCGGCGGCAATCCCGGCGTGTATCACTCCAGCACGACGCAGTGGGGAAGCATCGCGGGCGACCGGAGGAACCCGCGTTCCACCTTCAGCGGCGCGAACGAATACCAGCAACACCTCGCCATCATCGGCGCCAGCAAGCGGATGGGCCTCACCCTGCACCCGATCGCGGCCGCGTTCGGGCCGTCGCTCAATCCGGGACAGTTCGAAACGGCGACCGCGTTCTCGTACATCGGCGAGCAAGTGACGCTGCACACGCCGGGCGAGCAGGTCCGTGCCATCGCGCCCAGCGGCACCAGCGAGGCGTCGCCGCCGGCGTTCGGCACGCAGAGCCCGGCCGCCGTGGGCGCCGGCTTGACCATCGGCAACACCGACGGCACCTCGTTCGCGACTCCGATGACGGCGGGCATCGCCGCGGAGTTGATGCTGGTCGACCCGACGCTCCAGCAGCCGGCCAACGTCGTGCGCGTGCTCGAGTACCTCGAGGCCACCGCCGATCCGCTGCCGCCGCTGAATCCCAACGGCGGCGAGGTGTGGGGGCCCACGCTCGCACCGCGCGTGAACGACCCGACCATCGCCGGCAACGTCAATCATCCCGCCTTCTCCAACATCCGCCGGACGCATTTCTGGAAGGCGGTGCTGGCCGCGCTCAACGGCGGTCTCTCCAGCGAGGGCCGAACCAACAACGGCGGCAAGGACAGCTTCTTCACCAACTGCGATCTCAAGGACGACGGAGCCACCGCCTGGTACGGATTCGAGCTGCGCACGCTGTTCCCCGACGCGGTGGTCTGGTTCCGCAAGCCGGGCGGCGAACTGGTGGAGGCGAGCGACGGCGGCGCGCTCTTTCCCAGCAACCGCATCATCGGAAGCGCCTGGATCTGCACTGACGCCTACGACGCGCCGGTCAGCGCCGCTCCCGGCGCGGCGCGCTTCGTACTGGCCGCCTTCCCCTGGACGCCGGCGACGCTCACCGGGGCCGGGCGCACGCCGTACTTCATGGCCCAGCTCAGCATCGAGAAGGCGCGGCTCGCGGACTACGAGGCGATCGTGCTGCACCTGCCCGCCGTGGACCCGCGCGTCTCCGACGATCCGCCCGCGGTCGAAATCCGCGTCGCCGATCGCCCGACACTGCGCAACAAGTCCAGCATTCCCGCCGGCGCGCCCGAGGCGTTCAAGCAGGCCATCCTCATCCACCTCGACGCCTTCGACGATTTCGTCTTTCACATCACCCAGAAGGTGCGGCCGCTGGCGGGCTTTCGCATCGTCGCGCCCCACCGGCGGAGCGTGATCAACGTCGGCGAGGACATCGAGGTGCTCGTCTATGCGGTGGACGCGCAGGGATTCTTGACCAACCAGGGGCCCGCCTCGGTCACCGTCACGCACAACGGCGGAGGCAGCGTCTCCTTCAACGGGGCGGTGGTTCCCCAGGCCGGCGCGGCCGTGAACTTCGGCGCGGGAACGGATCCGCGCGCCCTGGCGCGCCTGCGCCTGCGCGACGGGGCGGCGGAAGCGCTGACGATCACTATTAACGACGGCACGCACCCGGCGGCGACATTGACGCTCACCGTGCAGAGCGCCACCGCCGCGCACGGATTCGAGCTGACGCTGCGCCGGCGCGGAGGAGCGGCCATCGACGACTCGCACCCAGCGCACGCCGCCGAGGAGCTGGAACTGGAAGTGCGGGCCGTCGATCAGGGGAACACCTTCACCGGCTTCACCGGCGAAGTGCATCTGGCAGTCGAGCAGGGCGAGGTGGGTAGCACCGCAGCGCAGCGCAGGGGTGTGCACCTCAAGACCCACGCGGCCGATGCGTTCACCGTGGCCGCATTCACGCACACCTTCGCCGCCGCCGAGCAGGGCGTGCACGTGTTCCCGCTCATCGACTTCAGCTCGGGCGCCCTGCAGATGCGGGCGGAATCGGGCGTGCTCAGCGGACTGAGCCAGATCGCGCAGATGCAGGGCGGCGCGGCGTCGTCGCTGCGCGTCCAGGCCAGCACGCCACAAACCGCAGGCAACGGGTTCGACGTGATGGTGAGCGCGCTGGATGCGACCGGCAACGTCGTCGAAGACTTCACCGGCACCGTGACGCTGGCGCGGCTCGCCGGAACCGCCCCCGCGGTGGGTCCGCCGCGGCAGGGCGTGTTCGTGAGCGACACGGCCACGCCCAACGACGACTCGCACGATTTCGTGGCGAGCGATCACGGCATCTTCCGGTTCCACGTCAGCGGGTTCACGGTGGAGCCCATTCGCCTGCGCGCGACGGCTCCCGGCCTCACCCAGGGCGACAGCCCCAACATCCAGGTGCAGGCGGGCGTGGTGGCGCCGGCCCGGTTCCAGATCGACGTCATCGGCGCGAGCCAAGCGGGGCAGCCCTTCTCGGTGCGGGTGACCGCGGTGGACGTGCAGGGACGCCGGCTCACCGGGTTCAGCGGCAACGTGCAACTCTCGGTGATCGGCGCCGGGGCCGTTGCGCCGCCGCCCGCGGTGAATCCCCCATCGCATGTCTACGCCGCCGTCGACCAGGGCGCGTTCACCTTCTCGGTCACGTCGCAGCGCGTAGCCTCATTCCAGGTGCAGGCGACGTCGGGCGTCGTCACCACCCAGAGCGCGGTCATCAACATCGTCTCCGGCCCGCTGGATCACTTCCAGTTGCAGGCGCCTGCGTCCGTGCACCGCAATGCGCCGTTCGACGTGCGCGTGACCGCGAACGATCAATTCAACAACGTGATCGCCAATTTTCTCGGCAACGTGCAGGTACAGCCCGCGGCGGGCGGCGCTGCGCTCGCATCCCATGCCTTCGCGGTGGCCGACCATGGGACGTTCAGGTTCAGCATCCAGCTTGGCACCCTCGGCGTCCAGCAGGTCAGCGCCACCGACCAAAACTTCATCAACAACTCGGGTAACATCAATGTGGTGCCGTGAAGCCGTAGTGGTGCTGGGCCTGGCCGCATGTCACGCGTCCGCGCCAAAGGAGGCTGCGATGGACAGGGTGGCGGTTCGCGAGCTCTACTCGGGCGGAGGCGCGATCGTGGGGCGGTCGGAGTCACTTGTGGTGGTCCACTCAGCCGCGGCATGGCAGCGCATGGTCCCGGCACTGCAGGGGCAGCGCGATGACTGGGCGTCGCTGCCCATCGATTGGAGCAAGTCGGTGGCGCTGGTGATCCAGGCCCCTCCGGCGGGCGACGCCGCGCACTTGTTCCATGTCGTGGACATCTCGCGTTCCGGAAACGCGCTGGACATCCGGGTCGAACTTCAGGCGATTCCGGGGCGCGGGCCGGGTCCGTACGGACCGACCACCTGGCAGGCGGTGCCGGTGCTCAACCCCTCGCTCATCGTCGCCTCCGCGGATGCGGCGGCCTTCGGCGGGTCGCCCGCCACGCACCTGCACCTCCCGGGCATCGACCCCCCTGACACGTCGATCGCGCACGAGCGCTAGAGAGGATCTCTACCGGTCCGTCGCGTCCTTGTTGCGGATAGGGCGTTCGTGCGTCACGAAGCTGCATCGAACCAGCGGGTGCAAATCCCGTCCGGGTAAGTGGTCGGAGCGCCCGGTAGCAGACCCCGAGCT
>JAYUZI010000090.1:0-3934 GCA_043751915.1 Gammaproteobacteria bacterium
GCCCCCATCGCTCCCCCCGTCCCCGCCCTCCCTGGCGGAGCGCATCGCGGCGCTCGCTTCGGACTCTCCAGAGCAGATCGTCGCCACGATCCTGGGAGACGGTGACGAGGCGTTGCGTGCGGCAGCCGTCGGCAGGCTTCCGGACGGAGCGACCCTGAGAATGCTGGCCGGCATTGGCCGCGAACCTGCACCATCCCGGGGACTCGAACGGTTCGCGCAGGATCGTGTGGCGCAACTCATCGATGAGGGGACCATGACGCTCGCCTCGATCCGCGACCCGCAACAGCTGGCGCAGCTCGTCCTGGAAGGCTCATCGAGTCACCTGCGCCAGATTGCCGCACAGCGCATCGAGGACCCGGAAGAAATCAAGCGACTACTCAAGCAGCTGCGCGGCAAGGACAAGAATGTCTACCGGATTCTCAAGGACAAGCGCGATGCGCTGAATGCCGAAGCACAGCGGCTGGCGCAGCTCGAGAGCGACATCCACGCGCTTTGCGCCTCCCTCGAGGGCCTCAGTCACCACTTCTACGACGCACTCTACCCACCGACCTTCGAGCACTTCGAAGCGCGCTGGCGAGCGCTCGAGAGCCAGGCACTGCCTGCGGTCCGCGAACGTGCCGAGCAGGCGATCGCCCGGTGTCGCGAAGTGATTGCCGGACATGTGCGGGAAGTGGCGCAGCAAGCCGCCGCGGCGGCACAGCGCTCAGCGCTGCAGGTGGCTCGTGAGGCGACCCTCGCCCAGGCCGCCGAAGAAGCCGAGCGTCG
Source organism: Gammaproteobacteria bacterium (assembly GCA_043751915.1). Taxonomy (GTDB): domain Bacteria; phylum Pseudomonadota; class Gammaproteobacteria; order Steroidobacterales; family Steroidobacteraceae; genus FEN-1191. The sequence continues at coordinate 766 of JAYUZI010000090.1, forward strand.
CGACGCAGCCGCGGCTCTCTGGGCCGCCGAGGCGGCCCAGCTGCGCGAGGCGGAACAGAAGGCCCGCGACGAACGGCTGGCGGCCGAAGCCCTTGCGGTGCGCCAGATCGGCGGTCTGACTAACAAGGTTCGCGGCGCGCTGCGCGACGGCCAGACCGGACCGGCGGCGGGACTGCGCCGTGCCATCGAAAGCAAGCTCACAGCGCTGCCAGTGCTGCCCCCGCCGCTGGCCAGGCAGCTGCAGGAACTGGACGTCAAGCTCAATGAGCTCAAGGCGTGGAAGGACTACGCCGTGGCGCCCAAGCGCGAAGAGTTGATTGCGGACATGGAAGCGCTCGTCGGTTCATCAGAGCACCCGCAGGCACTCGCCGATCGCATCCGGGATCTGCGCGAGCAGTGGAAAACGATCAGCAAGGGCATCGTCATCGATTCCGAGGCCGACTGGCAGCGCTTCAACCAGGCCGCGGTCACCGCCTATGAGCCCTGCCGCGAATATTTTGAAGCACAGGCCCGGGTGCGGGCGGAGAACCTGGAGCGGCGCAAGAACGTGCTCGAGCGGTTCCACGCTTTTGCAAACGCCCAGAGTGACGAGCATCCGGACTGGCGCGCCATCTCGATCGTGCTGCACGAGGCGCGGCAGGAGTGGCGGCGGATTGTCCCGGTGGACCGCGTCGCCATCAAGGCCCTGCAGCAGGATTTCGACGCTACCCGTGGCCGGCTACAGGCGCGGCTCGATGCGTGGCTTGCGCAGAACGTGTCGGCCCGGAAGTCCCTGATACAACGGGCCCAGGCTTTGCTCACGACCGAAGACGGTCGCGCGGCGGTCGACGCAGTGAAAAACCTGCAGCGACAGTGGCAGGACGTGGGTCCGGTCCCGCGCAACCAGGAAGGGCCTTTGTGGCAAGAGTTTCATGGGCACTGCGACGCCGTGTTTCAAAAACGCCAGCAGGCCTACAGCGAGTATGCCGCCGCCCTGGAAACCAGCAAGGCAGGAGCGCTGGCGATTTGCGCTGAGGTTGAGCAGGTGGTTGCCCAGTCGGGGGCCGCGCTGCTCGCAGGCGTGGCGCAGATCCCGCAGTGGCGCGCTGCCTTCGCAGCCCTTGGGGAGATGCCGCGAGCCGACGAGCGTGGACTCCACGATCGGTTCGAGCGGGCATTGGATAGATGCCAGGCCGGGCTCTCCGAACAGCGGGCGCGCGACGCCGAACTATCGTTTGAACACCTGTTCGAGGCGGCCGGCTGCATTCGGGCCTATGGTCGGGCCGTTGCACAGAACGCCGAATCGTCGGAGCGCGCGGCGCTTAAGCAGGCTGCCGAGACCTTGATCGCCGGCGTTCAGCACTGGCCCAAAGGGGCCGCTGCGGCATTGCTGGAGACCTGGGCGAAAGCCGACGCGGCCTCCGAGCCTGATTTGGCCGCCAATGAGACCGCGCTCAGGACCTTGTGCATCCGCAGCGAGATCGCTGCCGACCTGCCCACACCACCAGAGGACCAGGCGCTGCGCAGGGACTATCAGTTGCAGCGTCTCGTGCAGAGCATGGGCCAGGGGCGCGACGCTCTTAACGACGAGCCGGACGAGTTGGCATTGGTGTGGGTTCGCATCGGGCCCGTCGCCGCTGCTGCACACGAAGCGCTGCTGGCGCGGTTTCTGCAGTCCCGGCAGCGACTCCGCCGCGCCAGGCAACAGCCCCCGCCGGGCAGGACACGACGATGACGCGTCACCGCACCGTCCTCCTCCCCGCTATCGCCATGCTGTGGATGCTGCTTGCATCGGACAGCATCGCCCGCGCCGATTCCTTGCCGGCCGCTGCCATTCCCGCCGCCAGCCTGATCCAACCGGCCGAACTGGCCGCTGTGCTCCTGGGCAAAGCAACGTCAAAGCCGCTCATCTTGCAGGTAGGCTTCCGCACCTTGTACGAGCAGGCCCATATTCCCGGGGCCGAATATGTGGGTGCAGCCAGCGACGCCGACGGCCTGCGCGCCTTGCGCAAGCGCGTGGCCCACCTGCCCAGGGACACCGCGGTCGTTATCTACTGCGGTTGCTGTCCCTGGACCCGCTGTCCCAACATGGCGGCCGCCTACGAGGCGCTGCATGCGCTCGACTTTACGCAGCTCAAGGCGCTGCATATCGCCAATGACTTCGGACGCGATTGGGTCGACAAGGGCTATCCCGTCGCCCGGAACCCCTGACCATGCCACCGCGCCCGGTGGCACTGGCCGCGCTGTTGCTGCTGTGTGGAGCGGCCGCCGCGATGAACGTGGGCGACGCCGCGCCCGATTTCTCGCGCCCAGATCTGGCCGGGCGCCCCGTGCAGTTCGCGGACTACCGCGGCAAACTGGTGCTGCTGAACTTCTGGGCCAGCTGGTGCGTGCCCTGCCTCGAGGAAATGCCGCGGTTCTCGCGCTGGCAGCGACAATACGGTGCGCGCGGCCTGCAGGTCATCGGCGTGTCCATGGACGACGATGCGGCGCCCATGAGGCGGCAACTGGCACGGCACCCAGTCGCATATGCGACGATCCTCGGCGATGCGAAGCTCGCCACGGCCTTCGGCGGCGTGATGGGCTTGCCGTTGACCTATCTGATCGACCGCCAGGGCCGGATTGCCGCCCGCTACCAGGGGGAGAGCGATCTGGCGGCCATGGAGGCGCAGATCAAGGCGCTGCTGGAGCGCTAGGGGCGCACATCGCGCCGGTCAGTCAGTTGCCAGCGTCATCGAGGGCTCGGTAACGCGACCTTTGGGACTGAAGAATCCTGCGGGTTCTGTGTGAGCTGGCGCGGGTCGCGTCGCCTGCCAGAACGCACAACTACCTGACCAAATAGGTTGCGTGCCCCTGCAGCCATTGTGAACGCAAATCATTGAACCCAAGACACAATTGCGTGATTTTCCTACTAGACATGCGTTCGGTAACACCCTAGCCTCAGATTCACATTCAGGGTGCCTCGGATATTGCTGCGCGATTATGTCAGATTCATTCCATACCAGCTTTCTGCCGATCTTGATTTTCAAGATGGCTTCTGAGTACCTGGCGACCACATCCGCGACAGCGTTCGCGGCGAAGGCATTGATCACGATGCCCGCGTTCGGACCGTGCGTTGATCGCGAAGTGCAATGACATGGTACGCGCCGGCCTCAATTGCGCAGGCCGAGAAATGATATGAGAAAGGAAC
>JAYUZI010000091.1:0-4883 GCA_043751915.1 Gammaproteobacteria bacterium
TTCAAGGACACGGCTGAGGATTTCCAGTACCAGTTCATCGGCGATCAGCATCTCTTTACGCTCGCCGGCACGCACATCAAGGAGAAGATGACGCTGAACGCGAGCTTCGGCGACGGTGCTGTCGATAACCTCCACAATGACCTGACCACGACCCGCGTGGCCGGCAGCTATTACTACCAGCGCAAGTACGGCGCGACGCTGGGCATGTTCTCGACTACCGGAAGCATCGATACCCAGTTGTACGCTGCAGTTGATGCCGCTGACGCGCCCATCCCCGTAGTCGGCAGTGCGAACTCGTCGCCCGACACCAAAGGCTGGGTCGCTGAGCTGAACTACATGCCCTGGCTCAACACGCGTATTTCATTGCAGGACACGCAGTACACGAAGTTCAACGGCGGCAGCACCGGTTACGACGGTGCCGGCCGCAATGCCGGCGACAACAATTCGATGTACCTGCTGGTCTGGTTCAACTACTGAGGCGCATGCACATGAACAAACTCATCACCGCCGCCAGCGCCCTGACCGCCCTGCTTATCGTGCAGGCCAGTCCGGCCGCTGACGAAGTTTCCGCGCAAGCCCGCCTGGCCGCCCAGCACGTGGCCGTCATGACCTGCAGCACCTGCCACGGGCCACAGGGTCGGAGTTTCGTGCCGAAATTCCCGACCCTGGCAGGGCAGCACTCAAAGTACCTTGCAGCCCAGCTGCAGGCCTTCAAGGCACAGACCCGGGGTGACCCGGATGCACTCGGCTACATGTGGGGCATGTCCGCGCCGCTCAGCGATGAGATGATCGCCGGGCTTGCCGCCTACTACGGCGCCCAGACCCCGGGTCCGGGGCGCGGTGGCGACTCCGGTGCGATTGCCCGCGGCGCGGACATCTACGCCAACGGCGTGGCTGCCGAGGGCATACCGCCCTGTGTGGCCTGTCATGGCCCTGGTGCGCTCGGCACGGAAGAGTTTCCGCGGCTCGCCGGGCAGCACGCCCAGTACCTGCTCAAGCAATTGCGTTCGTTCCAGAACAACATGCGCAACGTGGCCGTCATGCACGGTGTCGCGCAGGATCTCAAGGCCACTGAGATGCAGGCGGTCGCGGCCTACCTGCAGTCGCTCGGCGGGACTTGAAGCTGCCGCGGTGGCTTAGGTGGGCCGGCGCGGAAAGCGCGCCATTGCCTCGAGGTCGTTGAGTTCCTGATCATTGCGGACGTAGAGGCGGCTCGCGTCCCGAAGCGGCTGGAAATCCCAGGGGCTGTAGCGACCGGTGCGCAGTGCGGTGTACACGAGGTGGCGCCGCCGCTGGCTCGCGAGTACGGCTTCGTGCAGGGCCGGCAGCGACCAGCGCCGTTCAACCTCCGCGCGAAACGCTGCCACGACCTGCGCGTGTTCCGCGTGACCGGCGAGATTGACCCGCTCCTCGGGATCGCTGGCCAGGTCGTAGAGCTGGTCTGGATCGACCGGCGAATGCACGAACTTGTGCCGCCCGCGCCGGATCATCACGATCGGCGCAATGGCGCCTTCCGCCAGGTATTCGCCGATCACCTCGCCGGGTGCGGAGCCGCTCCTCGCCGCTACGCCCCTTAGAGCCGGAACCAGACTCCGTCCATCGAGCGGCGCCGCATAGTCGAGCGGGCGCGCTTCGTTCCCGAGTTCGACCAGCGTTGGCAGGATGTCGAGGAGCGAGGCCACGCCGGTCACGCGTCCTGGTGTGAACCTCTCCGGAGCCGACACGACGAGCGGTATGCGGCAGGCGGGTTCAAAGAAGTTCATCTTGTACCACAGGCCCCGCTCACCCAGCATGTCGCCGTGATCGGCCAGTACGATGACGATGGTGTTGGCATCGAGTTGCGCCTCACGCAACGTATTCAGCAGCGCGCCCACCTGGTCATCGACATAGGATACGGCGCCCAGGTAGGCGCGGCGCGCGGCATGAACCTGCCGCTCGTCCGGCGTCTGCAGCCCCAGGCCAATGACGTGCCGCAGGCGGCGTGAGTGCGGATCATCATTCACCATGGCGGCCGAAGTCCTCGGCATGTCGATCTCAGCGTCGCTATAGCGATCCCAGTAGGCCTGCGGCACGACGTAAGGGTCGTGTGGATGCGTCATCGACACCACCATGCAGAACGGACGCCGATCGCTCCCCCGCGCGATGTCGAAGAGCTTCTGACGCGCGGTATGCACGACCTCGTCGTCGAAGTCGATCTGGTTGGTGCGCGTGCAGGAGCCGGCCTGCGTGACGGAATCCATCGTGTGGTACCAGCCGGGGCGCTCATCAAACCGCGTCCAGTCCGGAGTCCAGCCGAAGTCCGCCGGATAGATATCAGTGGTCAGCCGTTCTTCAAAACCATGCAGCTGGTCCGGGCCGCAGAAGTGCATCTTGCCGCTGAGCGCGGTCTGGTAGCCGGCACGGCGCAGGTAGTGAGCAATAGTCGGGGTCTGTGCCGGAAACTCGGCGGCATTGTCGTAGGCGCCGATCTTCGAGGGCAGTTGGCCCGCCAGGAATGAAAATCGCGAGGGCGCACACAGCGGGCTGTTGCAATAGAACGAGTCGAACACCACGCCGCGCGCGGCCAAAGCGTCGAGGTGCGGCGCCCTGGCCTTGCCGCCGTAGGCCCGCAAGGCGCCAGCGCTCAGCTGGTCGGCCATCAGGATCAGGAAATTTGGTTGCATCGCTCAGAGGCCCGCACGGAGCGCCGTGATGTGCTCGGGCCCTATTCCACAGCAGCCGCCGATAATGGTCGCACCGCGCGCGACCCAGTCGCGCGCCCAATCGAGATAGGCGGCCGGGGTCACTTCGGCCCGGATGCCGCTGAGGCTTTCGTTGGACTGGTACCCGGCGTCCTGTGGTTGAAAGGCGTTGGCATACACGCCAATTTGCACGGTCGCAGCGCCCGATGCCAGCCGGCTCAACGCGGTATTGGCCTCAGTCACCGCGGCTCCCATGACTTCGGGTCGGCTGCAGTTGAACAGTATGGCTGCCGCGTCCAGCCGAACCGCTGCGGCGACCGCGTCGGCAACGCCTTCGCCCGAGCGCAGGCGGACCGGCGCAGCAGGGCCGGTTTCGTCCTCGAGCGCGAAGGAAAGCCACAAGGGCTTTGCGTCTGTGCTGATCGCGGGGCCCACGGTCTCGCGTATCAACTCGGCCTCGGCAATCAGGCTCAGAGTCTCACCCAGCCAATAATCGACATGCGGACGCAGCGCCTCGACCAGGGTCTGGAGTATCGGTCGGGCCACGGCGGCATCAAAGCGTTCTGCCAGGTACGAACCGCAAGTCGGAGGCAGGCAGCCCGCCACTGCAACGGGCCGGCCGGCACGGTCGGCGACGGCGCGGGCCAGGCGGCCGGCAAGCTTCGCGAGCGCACGCCCTTCAGACTGGAACCGCTCGGCGCCAATGTGGAACGGCACGATCGCGTAGCTGTTGGTGGTGATGACATCGGCCCCGGCGGCGACGTAGGCCTCGTGTACCCGAGTCACAAACTGCGGAGCCTCGATCAGCGCCAGCGCGGACCACTCCGGCTGGCGAAACGGCGCGCCAATGCGCTTGAGTTCGCGGCCGGTGCCGCCGTCGAGCACTGTGATGCGCGCCATACCCGTGATTCTACGGGGTCGCGGGAGCCTGCGCATCGCGTTGCAGGAGTTCGAGGCCCTCGCCGTAGTCGCGTTGGAAACCCTTCCAGAGCGATATGCCTTCGGTGCCCGGGCTGCGCGCGTCGAAGGGCGTGCCCTTCGGCGCCTGCCAGGTTCCCGTCGCGGATTCCGGAGCCAGGCCATCGAGGTAGGCAGCCCGGCTCTCGTCTTCCTTGACGAAGCGATCGAGGAAGGCCGTGATCATGTGCAGGTTGATGCCGATGATGCGCTCCTTGCGCCAGAGCGGGTCCTCGAACCAGCTGAGATCCCACAGGTTGCTGCGCATCTGGGGCGGCGCTGGCCCGAGGCCCAGGGCGTGACCCGCGCCCTTGTAGGTGAGCAGATACCGGCGCGCGTGCACGGCCGCGTCGAACACAGCGCGCGCACCGCTCGGGTAGTCCACGGTGTGATCGCGGTCACCGGCGATCAGCAGCAGCGGCGCGCTGATTTCCGCGAGGCCCGTTGTCCCCCAGGCTCCGACCGAGCCGCCCCACGGCGCGATGGCGATCACGGCCTTCAGGTTCGATACGTGGAGAGAAGCCTGCAGGCTGCCTCCCTGCGCGTAGGGCAGCAGGAGTCCGCCGGGGACCCACTTGCCCGGCCCTCCCAGCGGATCGAGCACGGCACCGGCGCCAGTCAACACGCCATAACCACCCATGGAATAGCCAATGAGTGCGGTTCGCGTCGGGTCAACCAGCCCCTCGCGGGCCAGCGACTCCTGCAACGAACGCGCGACGAAGGCGAGGTCCAGCGGCCGCCGCAGCAGGATTTCCGGGCCTTCGGCGGCTTCGGTGCGCGGCAGGTCGCCGTGCCGGATCGCGGCCACGACGTAGCCTTTGGATGCGAGGTTCTCAGTCAGCCAGCTCAACGCCGCCGTCGTGTTGCTGCGGCCGTGCGAAACAATGACCAGCGGGTAGCGTCCCGCCGCGGGTTTCGCGTTGCCAAGCGCGAGGCCGGGCACGGTATATGCGACCGGCGGGCCCGGGTTCTCCTGCGGAAAGGTGCCGCGGTAGGTGACCGGATTCGCGTCACGGCTTTGGCTCGCGGGGTACCACAGGTCAATCGTCAGTCGGCGATCGGCATGCGGGGCGACGAGATCAACCGCATTACGATCCACCAGCACGAGCGTGCGGTAGCCGATCGCAAATTGGCCCAGTGCAGCCAGCTCGGGTGCATCGACCGCCGGGTGGCTGGGCGGATCGATGCCCGCCGCCGCCGCAGTGGCACCCGCAAGCAGTATGGCGAGGAGCGCCACTGAGCGGG
>JAYUZI010000092.1:0-8512 GCA_043751915.1 Gammaproteobacteria bacterium
GTCGCGGCGGTGCTCGGCATCGTCAACACCATGGGGGCGATCGAAGGCGCCGACACGGCCACCATCGGTCACAAGGTCGCCTCGGCCCTGGTCGGCACCTTCCTGGGCATCCTCGTGTCCTACGGATTCGTCGGCCCCACCGCAGCCGCCATGGAGCATCGGGCACACGAGGAAGGCAAGGCCTTCGAAGTGGTGAAGATGGCGCTGGTCGCCAGTGTCCGCGGCTACGCGCCGCCGGTTGCCATCGAGTTTGCGCGCAAGCTCCTGTTCGCGGAAGTGCGGCCGAAGTTCGCCGATCTTGAGAGCCACCTCAAGGGCCGCAAGAAAGAAGAGGTGGCGGCGTGATCGACAAGGTCACACGACCGATCGTCATCGTCAAGCGTCGCAAGAGCGGCGGTGGCGGGCATCATGGCGGCGCCTGGAAGGTTGCCTACGCCGACTTCGTCACCGCCATGATGGCATTCTTCCTGGTGATGTGGCTGGTCAGCTCTGTAAACAAGCAACAGCGCGCCGCGATCTTCGAATACTTCAAGAACCCGAGCATGGAGGCCGGCCATTCGGTCAAGGCCGCGAAGGGCGCCAATGGACCGGGCGGCGCCAGCACTGCGGTCATCAACATGGGGGGCGCCATGGATGCCCCACGAACCGCGCAGCGGCAGGACACCGGCATGGCAGCCGGATCGCAGCAAAAGCCGGACGACGTCGAGGCCGCGAAACGCCTCGCAGCAGAGGCCGAGCGCAAGCAACTGCTCGCGCTGCTGCAGGATCTGCGCGCCGCCATCGACAAGAGCCCTACGCTGCGTCCCTTCAAGGATCAACTGCTGCTCGACATCACCCCCGAGGGGTTGCGCATCCAGATCGTCGATGCGCAAAATCGTCCGATGTTCGACCTCGGCAGCTCACGGCTGAAGGACTACACCGTTTCGATCCTGCACGAGCTCACCAGCTACCTCAACTCGGTACCCAATCGCATCAGCCTTTCCGGCCACACCGACACGACCCCGTACATGGCGAAGAACGGCTATACCAACTGGGACCTGTCGGCCGACCGCGCCAATTCGGCGCGGCGCGCGCTCGAGGCGGGCGGGCTCAATGCCGACAAGGTAGCGCGCGTGGTCGGCCTGTCATCGGTGGTGCTGTTCGATGTGAAGAGCCCACGCAACCCGATCAACCGGCGCATCAGCATCATCGTCATGACGAAGCAGGCCGAGGAATCCGCGCTGCGCACCGATACGCGGGAAGCGGGCGCCGAGGCGGCCGCAGCACCTGACGTCGCCACCCCGGCGGCTCGACTGCCCGCTCCGGCCACCTGAACCTGGCCTCGCGCTGCTGATCCAGGGCGGCGCGCGACTCCACTGGCCGCCATTTGTGCCAGAATGCCGCGTATGGAATTCAAGCTCACGTATTCCACGATGTTCGAGCCGCCGGAGTCGCTCCACCAGGCGTTCGAAGCGGCGCTGGCGCGCATCCGAGCCACGCCACCGCAGGACCATGCGCTGCACATCGATGGGCGCGAGCACACGGCGGTCACGAATCGCGACCGATTCAGTCCGATCGATCGCGGCCTGCGGCTCGGGCGCTTTGCCGAAGCCAGCGCCGCGGATGTGAACCTGGCAGTCGCGGCCGCACGCCGCGCGTTCCCGGCGTGGCGGCGGCTGCCGGTCAGCAGGCGCAACAGCATGCTGCGGAAGGTAGCGCAGCTCATTGCCGCACGCGTCTACGATATCAGCGCCGCGGTCGCGCTCGAAGCCGGCAAGAATCGCATGGAAGCCCTGGGCGAGGTCCAGGAAACGGCTGACTTCTTCACACTCTACTGCGACGATTTTGAACGGCAGGGCTTCGATCACGCGCTACCGGACGATCCGGTCAAGGGTTACCACAGTCACAACCGCTCGGTCATGAAGCCATACGGCCCGTGGGCGGTGATCGCGCCTTTCAATTTTCCTTTTGCGCTGGCCGGCGGGCCCGTGGCCGCGGCGCTTGTGGCCGGCAACACGGTCGTACTCAAAGGGGCGACCGATACCCCCTGGTCCGGCCGGCTCCTGGCCGACTGCCTGCGAGATGCCGGAGTGCCGCCCGGTGTATTCAACTACGTCAACGGCAGCGGGGCCGAGGCGGGCGAAGCCCTGGTCGGACACCCGGATATCGCCGGCATCACCTTCACCGGCTCGCACCAGGTGGGCATGGGCATCGCGCGCCGCATGGTGGCGGGCGCCATACCCAGGCCCTGCATCGCGGAAATGGGCGGCAAGAACGCCGTGATCGTCACGGCCAGGGCCGACCTCGGGCGGGCCACCACGGGCATCGTGCGCTCCGCGTTCGGCATGGGCGGGCAGAAGTGCTCGGCTCTGTCGCGCATCTTCGTCGACGAGCAGGTAGCCGACGCGCTGATCGCAGCGCTCACCGGCGAGATGCGCAACATCCGCATTGGCGATCCGACGCAGCGGCCGAACTGGCTGGGACCGGTCATCAATGAGTCGGCGTTCGGGAAATACCGCCAGTATTGCGCGGCGCTGCAAACGAGTGGCGCGCGTATCATCGCCGGGGGCCACACCCTCGACGAGGGCGCGCACGCCGCCGGTTACTACTGCCTGCCGACGCTCGCCGAAGCGCCGCTCGGGCATCCATTGTGGCGCCAGGAAATGTTCCTGCCGATCGCGATGCTGGCGCGCGTTCCCGACCGCGGGCGGGCCATGGCGCTGGTCAACGACAGCGAGCTTGGACTCACTGCCGGCTTCTATGGTGCGCCGGACGAAGTTGATTGGTTCTTCGAAAACGTGGAGGCCGGCGTTGCCTTTGCGAACCGGCCGCAGGGCGCGACCACCGGCTCCTGGCCGGGTTACCAGGCTTTCGGCGGCTGGAAGGGCTCCGGCACGACCGGCAAGGCCATCGCATCTTTCTACTACCTCGCGCAGTACCAGCGTGAACAATCACAGACACGGGTTGAATGACATGAACGACGTACAACGCACAGCAGTACTTCCAGGCCCCAAAGCGCGTGCGCTCATCGAGCGCGACAGGGCCGTGGTCTCACCGAGCTACGTGCGCGACTACCCCTTTGTGATGGCCCAGGGCCGCGGCGCCGAGGTCTGGGACGTCGACGACAATCGCTTTGTCGACTTCGCTGCCGGCATTGCCGTGTGCTCGACCGGACACAGCCATCCCGACGTGGTCGTCGCGATCAAGGCGGCGGCCGACCGCTTCCTGCATATCTCCTGCGACTTCTGGCACGAAGGCCAGGTGCAGCTGGCCGAGGCCATCGCCGCCCTCGATCCGGTGAGCGGGCCGGCGCTGAGTTTCTTCGCCAATTCGGGCACCGAAGCGGTGGAGGCGGCACTCAAGCTCGCGCGCCAGGTGAGCGGCCGCCCGCGCTTCATCGGCTTCCTCGGCGGCTTCCATGGCCGCACCATGGGCTCGCTGTCCTTCACCGCTTCGAAGCATACGCAGCAGCGCGGATATTTTCCGACCACGCCCGGCGTGGTGCACGTGCCGTACCCCAACCCGTATCGCCCGCTGTTCGCCGGCGACGACCAGGTACGCGCCACCATCGCCTACATCGAGATGCTGTTTGAGCGCAACATTCCGGCCAGCGAGGTGGCCGCGATCCTGATCGAGCCCATTCAGGGGGAGGGCGGGTACATCGTGCCGCCGCCCGGCTTCCTCGCCGCGCTCCGCGCGCTGTGCGACAAGCACGGCATTTACCTGATCTTCGACGAGGTGCAGACGGGCATCGGCCGCACCGGCAAGATGTTCGCCTGGCAGCACTCCGGCGTGCGCCCGGACATCATGGCGCTCGCGAAGGGCCTGGGCTCCGGCCTGCCAATCGGCGTGATGGTCGGCGCCAGGAAGATCATGGAGAAATGGCCGCCGGGGTCGCACGCCAACACTTACGGCGGCAATCCGCTGTGCTGCGCCGCGGCGCTGGCGACGCTGAAACTCGTCAACGGCGGCTATGCGGAAAATGCACGCATCATGGGTGAGCGTGCCATGGCGCGGCTGCAGAAATTCGCAGAGGAATTCCCCATGATCGGCGAGGTACGCGGGACCGGCCTGATGATCGGCATGGAGTTCGTCAAGGATCGGGTTGGCAAGGCACCGGCCAAGGAATTCGCCACGCGGCTGGTTAACCGCGCCTTCGCGAACGGACTGCTGCTGCTCGAGTGCGGGGCCAGCGGCCTGCGCATCATTCCGCCGCTGATGATCGATGCCAAACTCCTCGATGAGGGCCTGGACATCCTGCATCGCTCCTTCCGGGACGTGATCGCGGAGGGTGTCTGATGTTGCGCCAACGATGGGTGTACCTGGCCGCGGGCCTGGTGCTGTGCGTGGCGGGTGCGGCGCCGGCCCAGCGGCGCGCGGTGCTCAGCCAGATCGACGTGCCGCACCCTTACTATTTCCGGGAAATGTACCTGCCGCAATTGACCAGCGGCCCCGGCAGCGTCGCGTTCATGCCCGATGGCCGCGCGCTCGTCTACTCGATGCAGGGGAGCTTGTGGAAGCAGGTCATCGGCTCAGATAAGGCCGTACAGCTTACGGCCGGGCCAGGTTACGACTACCAGCCTGATGTTTCGCCTGACGGCACACGCATTGTGTTCGCGCGCTACGCCGGCGATGCGATGGAGCTGCAGCTGCTCGACCTGGCCACTGGCACGATCGAGCCGCTCACTCACGGCGCGGCAGTCAATTGCGAGCCGCGCTGGTCGCCCGACGGCAAACGGATCGCCTGGGTATCGACTGCGGGCAGCGGACACTTCCATGTCTTCGTGGGCGCCATCAATGGCAACCATCTGGACGGCGCGGCAGTGTGGCCCGAGCGCAAGAGCACCACGCCACGCTATTACTACAGCGCCTTCGATCACGAGTTGTCACCGAGTTGGTCGCCCGACGGCAAGGAACTGGCCTACGTCGGCAATCCCGAGACCATCTACGGCACGGGTTCCATCTGGCGACGCGCGCTTGAGCGCGATGCCGAGCCAAAACTCGTGCGCCAGGAAGAGACCACCTGGCAGGCGCGGCCCGACTGGTCGCCCGACGGCAAACGCATCGCCTACGCTTCCTACGCGGGGCGCAACTCGCACCAGATCTGGCTGACCACGACCGCGGGAAGCGGTGATCCGCTGGCGCTCACTTATGGCGACTCGGAAGCCACCGGCGCACGCTGGTCGGCCGACAGCAAACGTATTGCCTACCTCAGCAACAGCGGCGGCGACCTGCAGATCCACGTGCTGGATGTGCCCGGCGCGCGCGCCCAGGTCATTGCGATTCGCAAACGGCAATACCTGCATCCGATGGGCCGATTGCAGCTGCACGTCACCGCTGCGGGCGCCGCCGGGGCGGATCTGGCGGCGCGCGTATCGGTGCTGGCCGCCGACGGCCGCGCTTATGCGCCGGATGACGCGTGGATCCGGGGCGACGATGGCTTCGATCGCTCGGTGCAGTCCTTCGAGACGCATTATTTCCACAGTCAGGGCAGATCCGTGCTTTTGCTCCCGCCGGGGCCGGCGAAGATTACGGTCTGGCGCGGACTCGCCACGCTTCTCGCCCGGCGTGAGGTCATGATCCGCGCTGGCGCGACGGCACAGCAGCTCATCACGCTCGAACCGCTGTCGGTGCCCGCGTCCTGGCGTGCCAACTGGCACAGCGCGGACGTGCACGTGCATATGAACTACGCGGGCGCTTACCGCGATAGCCCGCAACGCCTCGTGCAACAGGGCGGCGCGGAAGACCTGGACGTGATATTTGACCTGGTTGTGAACAAGGAACAGCGTATTCCCGGCATCACGTATTTTTCACCCGATCCCGATCGCGTTTCGACACCTTCCGTCCTGCTTTCACACGGCCAGGAGTATCACACCAGCTACTGGGGACACCTCGGCCTGCTGGGACTGAGCGATCACTTCCTGCTGCCAGGCTACGCCGCCTATGCGAACACCGCGGCCGCCAGTCTCTATCCGACCAACGCCGCGATCGCGGATCTGGCCCACGCGCAATCGGCGTTGGTGGGCTACGTTCATCCCTATGACACACCGCCGGACCCGGCTCACGACGCCACGCTGACCAGCGAGCTGCCGGTCGACGTCGCCCTCGGAAAAGTGGATTACTACGAGGTCGTCGGTTTCAGCGATCACCAGGCGAGCGCGACGGTCTGGCACCGATTGCTCAATTGCGGCTTTCGACCGACCGCCGCGGCCGGCACCGACGCCATGGCCAATTACGCCTCGATGCGCGGCCCCGTTGGCCTCGATCGGGTTTTCGTCGAGGACGGGCCCGGCAGCGGCGCTGTGGCCACGGCAGCAGTTCGCCACGCGCGCCTCAATCGCTGGTTGCACGCGCTCAAGGTTGGACACAGCGTGGCCACCAACAGCGCGCTGCTCGGTTTCGAAGTTGACGGCCAAGGTCCTGGTTCCGAGCTGGAGATTCCCGCCGCTGGCGCGAGCGTACACCTGCGCGGTTTCATGCGTTCGATCGTCCCCATGGACCACCTGCAGGTCCTGCAGCAGGGCAAGGTGCTGCTCGAGATCCCGCTCAAGGGCGACCGGCACAGCGCGGATCTCGACGAGCAGGTCCACGTCGCCGCACCAGGCTGGTTGCTGTTGCGCGCCTGGAACGAACACTCGAGCCCGGATATCTTCGATATCTATCCGTACGCCACGACCAATGCCGTGTTCCTGACCAGCCCCGGGGCGGCCACGCACTGCGGCGTCGATGCGGACTATTTCATGGCGTGGATCGACCGGCTCGCCGAGGCGGCGCGGGTGCATCCGGATTTCAACACGGCGGCTGAGCGCCAGGAGACACTCGAGCTGATCGCCGCGGCGCGCAAGGTGTTTGAGCAGCGGCGCTAGATGGCGCTGGCGAGTTCCTGCTGGTAGCGACCCAGGCAACGGCCGAGGCCATCGACGATCTCGTCGATATCGGCGTGCGTGGCGATGAGCGGCGGTGCGACCATGATCCAGTCGCCGTAACGCCCGGCGTGGGTGCGGCGACCATAGATGAGCAGGCCCTGCTCACGCGCCAGGGCCTGCACGCGGCCGATCACATCCAGCTCCCGCGATAGCATGCGCTTGCTGTCGCGATCGGCGACGATCTCGACGGCATTGAGCATCCCGAGTCCGCGCACATCGCCGATGATGGGGCTGTCGACCTGCAACCGCCGCAGCTGCGCGCGCAGATACTGGCCGGTTGCCGCCGCCTTTTCGACCAGCTGATCCCTGATGGTCACATCGAGCACCGCCAGGGCGACGGCACAGGCGAGCGGATGCGCCTTATGGGTGTGGCCCACATGGAAGCCGCCGGCACCGGCCACCGCGTCGACCAGTTTTGTTGGCGCCAGAAACGCGGCGAGCGGCGCATAGCCACCGCCCAGTCCCTTGGCGAGGATCACCAGATCGGGGCGCGCCGCGGGCCAGCGGCCTGCCGCCAGGAATGTGCCCGTTCGGCCGGCGCCACTGACGATCTCGTCGTAGATGAGCAGCACGCCGAATTCGTCGCAGATTTCGCGGACGCGGCGGTAGTATTCGGGCGGTGCGCTGTCGGCGCCACCGCAAAAGCCCATCACCGGTTCCATGATGAAAGCGAGCACGGTCTCGGCGCCCGCTTCGATAATGCGCGCGCGCAGAGCTTCCGCGCATTGCATCGCATATACGGCCGCGTTCAACCCCGCCGGCGGCCGGTAGCCCGAGGGCGCCGGCACGTGGAGTGCGGGCGGATAGCCCATCAGGTAGGGCGCATACCCCGGGTCGGCCGACAGCGCCATGGTCGCGCGCGTGCTGCCGTGATAGGAGGGGTCGCGGCTGATGATCTTGTAACGCGCGCTCTCGCCGCGCGCCATCGTCGCGCGCCGTGCGAACTGCAGGCACTTCTCTACTGCCTCCGAGCCGCTCGATACATAGAACGCGCAGTCGAGCCCCGGCCCGGCCAGCTCGGCGAGCCGCTGGCTCAGCTCGGTGCTGCGTTCGCTCTCGAAGTGACTCGGGTATGCGAAACAGAATTTCTCCGCCTGCTCGCGCATCGCCGCCAACACACGCGGGTTGCCATGGCCGATGTTCACGGCAATCGGGCCGGAGGTCACGTCGATGTAGCGCTTGCCGGTGCGGTCCCAGATATGCAGCCCCTGGGCGCGCGCGATGCTCGGGGGAGCCTGCCCCGCAGGTCCCGTCCAGAATCTTTGTATTCCCGGGATCATGATGAACTCGGCGGGGCTAGCGCCCGGCCGCGGGGGTCTGGCGTCTTCGCGCCGGATCGAAAAATGCGCCTTCGACCACCCGGCAGCGCGCCATGAACCGGTTCCACTTGAGTTCCTTCTGGTAGTAGATCTCGGCACACAACTCGTCGCCGGGCGCTCCCCAGGGCATCTCTACGGAGGCCAGGGCGATGCTGGCCTTGGCGGCGGGCGACCACATCGAGGAGGTGACGACCCCTATGTTCCGGCGCCGCGGGTCGTAGACATAGGCATCTTTGGCGGCCTTGTTGCCTTCCACGTCGAGACGCACCAGCCGGTAGCGCGAGCCAC
>JAYUZI010000093.1:0-3760 GCA_043751915.1 Gammaproteobacteria bacterium
TGCTGAATTTCGCCGCCCGGCAGCCCGCCCCGCTGGTCGTACTGGCGGGCGAGGCGGAATTGGCCCACTCGCTCGCAGCGCTCGCAGCGCTGGGTACGCCCACCGGGCTCATCGGTACCCTGCGCCTCCCGCGCCTCTCGCAGGTACAGATCGCGGGCTATGTCGACTACCGGTTGAAGGTCGCCGGCAGCAACGGCCGGGAGCTGTTCGACCGGGACGGGATCGGCGAGATCCTGCGCTATACCGGCGGTACGCCGCAGCTCATCAATGCCCTGTGCGACAGCGCCATGACGCTGGCGGAGACGCACAATATGCAGCGCGTCGGCACCACGGAAATCCGCGATGCCGTGCAGGAACTCAAGTGGGTGGAGTTTTCCGCGCGCGCCACGCCGGCAACGCGGCCCGCGGACACCGCAACCTCGGGCAGCCGCCGGAATCTGGCATCTGCGCTGACCCCGGAGCTCGAGGTACTGCAGAGCGGCCGTCACCTGCGCCGCCTGACGCTCAAGCCCGGGCGGCTGGTGGTCGGGCGCGCCGAAGACGCGGGACTGCGGCTCGATAGCCAGTTCGTCAGCCGCCAGCATTGCCATGTGATCACCACCGCCGAGCAGACCTTTGTCGAGGACCTGGGCAGCACCAACGGCATACTCGTCAATGGCCGCCGCCGCCGGCTGCACCGGTTGTTCCCGGAAGACAAGATCGTGATCGGCGATCACACGCTCATCTACCACGAAGGGCCGCCGGCCGAGGTGGGCTAGCGCCGGGCGCCGGGGGCCCTAGAGCCGCCAGCTCAGTTGCGCGAGCGTGCCACGACCGGGCGGACGGACAATACTGAACTGCCCGCCGGTCATCTGCGCGCGCTCGCGCAGGTTCCGTAGTCCGGAACCGTGGCGGCGCGAATCAGCAGTGGCATGGTCGTGCCCCACACCGTTGTCGCGCACCGCCAGCACCAGGGTATTGTCCTCGATCGACAGCTTGACCAGCACCTGCTTCGCGGCGGCGTGCTTGGCCACATTGTTCAGCAGCTCCTGGACGCTGCGGTACACCACCGTCGCCAGGCGATCGGGCACCTCGCCATCCCGCACACCGAGCTCGGTGGTGACGGTGAGCGAGGGATAGGTCTCGGCGAAGTCGCGGCAGAACCATTGCACGGCGGAAGCGGCGCCCAGATCATCGAGGACCTTCGGCCGCAGGTTCATCGAGATCGCGCGGATGCTTTCGGCCGATTCCTGGATGCGGCGCACGGCCAGCTGGAACACGGCGGCGGGGTCGCCGAGCCTGGGCTGGCGCAGCAGCTCCATACCGCGCTCGAGCGTGTACTTCACGGCGCTGAGCGACTGCCCCACCGAATCGTGGAGCTCCAGCGCGATGCGCTTGCGCTCGCCCTCCTGCGCACCGATCAATTGTTCAGAAAGCGCCACCAGCTCGTTGCGCGAGCCGCGCAGCGCCACCTCCGCCTGTTCGCGACGGATGATTTCGTTGCGCAGGTCGCGGTTGGCGTCGGCCAGCGCCTGGGTGCGGGCGCGCACCCGCTCTTCAAGGCTGGAATTGAGCCGCTCGAGCTCATCCTGAGCGCGGTACAGGGCGCTCAGGTCGGTGACCACCAACACCGCACGCGGGTCGCCCCGCTCGGCCTCGGAGCCCCGGCGCTGGCGCATCGGCCGGACGGTCAGGTGCAGGAAGCGCGTCCCGATGACCTCCTGCAGCTCGAACTGCTTGCGCGTGCCGGCGCGGATCTCGCTGAGCGCCTGCTTGAAGAAACCCGCCACGGTGCAGCGCGTATTGCGGCAACCCGGGTGCAGTAGCGTGTGGGCCTGCTTGCCGAGCACGCCCGAAACGGTGCCCAGCGCCCAGTCTTCGACCACCCGGTTGGTGCGCATGACTTCGCCATTCCGGCCCAGCAGGCACACGAGCCCCGCGAGCGCGTCAGCCGTGCTTTCCCATTCGAGCTTGGCCCGCTCGATGGACGCCTGGCGGTCCGGGTTTGCCAGCGCCACCGGCGTCGCAGATGCGCTCTTCGCAGCGCCTTTGGCTTTAGCTGAGGTGGCCATGGGAACTGCAGTCTAACCGCGATGCCATGCAACTCGTATAAATGAGGTATTTCCCGACGGCCATGGCCTGTCGGCAGACTAAGACAGTACCCCGCGGCAGCATGGATCGAGTATGGTCAAGCACCCTTATCGCCCACCCGGGAGCAAGACCATGGCCCTATGGAAAGACCCCGCTTCGACTCCAGCCCCTGTGCCGATGCCCGCCAGCATCAACCCCAAGCCCGCCGCGGATGCCGCGCCCCGTGCCAGCTTCGACCGCGCCGCGGTAGAACCCGCGGCCGCCCCGGCGCGCCCTGCGGTGCGAACCGATACCAAGGAATCACTGATCGCCTCCGGACTGGCCATCGAAGGCAAGATCAGCGGCACGGGGCATGTGCGCATCGCCGGACAGTTCAAGGGCGATGTGAACGTGGAAGGGAACCTGGGAATCGAGCCGGGCGCCAAGCACCACGGTGAAGTGCGTGCTGCCACCGTCACGGTCAGCGGCGAGCTCACCGGCAATATCAGCGCCAAGCACGTCGACGTCACGGCCTCGGGCGTAATCGTCGGCGACGTCAAGGCCGACACGATCACCGTGGCTTCTGGGTCACGCATGCGCGGCCACGTCGAGTTCGGCTGGGGTGAAGGCGCGGGTCTCCAGGGCCGCGTCGAATACAAAGGCAACGGCCTGCCTTCATGAGTTCGGCGCGCCCGATGGCGCCGGGAATGACCCGCAACTGCCCGCACTGCAAATCGACGGTGCTGGCGAGCGCCAGCATCTGCCCGGCCTGCCAGCATCACCTGCGCTTCAACTCGCCGGCGAACGCGGCGGCGCCGAGCGGCTATTCGGCGCTGCAGGTCGAGGGCACGGTGCGCCACAGGCAGCTCGACGAACCCTGCGAGTTTTGCGTGGTGCTGTCGATCGCCAACGAGCGCGGCGAGCAGATCACGCGCCAGGTGGTGGGCGTGGGCGTGCTGCAACCGTCAGAGTCCCGCAAGTTCAGCGTCTCGGTCAACCTGATGCCGGCGCGCGCAGCGCAGTTGAAGGTGCCTACCGCTTGATCCTGCGGACGGCGGCACCGACGCCGCAGCGCAGGTCTTCGACCTACCGGCCCACTAGCGCCATCTGCGGCAGGGGCAGTTCGATGCCCTGGCGCTCGAACTCTTCCTTGAGGCGCTGCAGGAATTCCCAGCGCACGCGCCACTGCTCGAGCGAGCGCACGCGCAGGCGGCTGCGCACCACCACGGCCGTGCCATCGAGCCGGTCGACACCCGAGATTTCCATCGGGCCCATGATGCTGGCGGCAAACTCCGGGTCGGCCTGCATTTGCGCCGCTACCGTGCGCAGGGCCGTGTAGACCTTGCCAAGCACGGCGCCACGATCCACGCCCACTTCAATGACGGCGTAGGCGAAGCCGCGGCTCATGTTGGTCACGGTCGTGATCAGCCCGTTAGGCACGAAGTGCACGTTGCCGCCGTAGTCGCGCAGCTGCACGTAGCGCAGCGTCACGTCTTCGACCTCGCCGGACTTGCCGGCGATCTCAACCACGTCGCCCCGGGTCACCTGGTTCTCGAGCAACAGGAAGAAGCCCGAGACGTAGTCCTTCACCAGGCTCTGCGCCCCGAAACCGAAGGCCAGGCCGACGACACCGGCGGCGCCGAGGATCGGCGCCACCGAGATGCCCAGCTCGCTCATCACCAGTATGCCGGCGATCAGCACGATGAGCACA
>JAYUZI010000094.1:0-2704 GCA_043751915.1 Gammaproteobacteria bacterium
GCGGCGAGCGCTCGTGCCAGCGCCGCATTGCGATGAGCCGGGTGGGTCACGGACACGGTGGGCACGCGCTGATGTTGCCGCTTCGGGTCGGTGATGCCCTGT
Source organism: Gammaproteobacteria bacterium (assembly GCA_043751915.1). Classification (GTDB taxonomy): domain Bacteria; phylum Pseudomonadota; class Gammaproteobacteria; order Steroidobacterales; family Steroidobacteraceae; genus FEN-1191. The sequence continues at coordinate 103 of JAYUZI010000094.1, forward strand.
ACCTTGAGTCCCGGAATCGTGAGCAAGCCGTCGATGAGCTGCTGCGCGAGCAGCATCTCGTAGGGCGTGGCCGCGTGGTACGCGCCGGCAATGCGGTCCGCGGGCGCACCGGTGGTGCCCGTCAGCTGGCCCAGCCATGCCAGGTAATCAGCGGCCGCGGCGAGTCCCGCCAGCAATTCGGTTTGCGGGGTGCCACTTTCGTGGCGGCCCGGCGGTTCCTGCGGCGCGCAGCGCACGGCGTAAGCGTACGTCTCGGCGAGCAAGGCCTCGCGGCCCCACAGCACGCCCAGGTGCGGGCCAAAGAATTTGTAGGCTGAACAGGCCAGGAAATCACAACCCAGACGCGCCACCTCCGCTTTGCCGTGCGGCACGAGCTGCACGGCATCCACGTACACCAGCGCTCCGGCCTGCTTGGCGAGGGCGGTCAACTCAGCGACGGGGTTGATGGATCCGGTCAGGTTGCTGGCGTAGTTCAGGGCCAGCAGCCGGGTGCGGCTGCCGAGCAGCGGCTTGAGATCGTCGGGCTCAATACGCCAGGTATCACGATTGAACGGCAGCCAGCGCACCGTCATGCCGCGATCCTCGGCCAGCCGCAGCCACGGCGAGATGTTTCCTTCGTGGTCCATCTGCGTGACGATGATCTCGTCACCGGCCTGCCAGGCGCGACCGAGTGAACGCGACATCTGAAAAGTCAGCATGGTCATCGACTGACCGATGACGATCTCACGTCCCGAGGCGCCACCCAACAGCGCCGCCATCGCCTCGTGCGCGCGTTCGTAAATGGCGTCGGCGGCCTGTGAAGCCTGAAAAAAGCCGCCGAGATTGCTGGCGGCATCGGTCATCGCCGCGGCCACGGCCTCGCTGACCCGTCGCGGCACCTGGGTGCCAGCAGGGTTGTCCAGGAAGGCGGCAGGGTTTCTCAGCGCTGGAAACTGGCTGCGGACTTCATCGATCGGAAAATGCGTCATGGGGGCCTGCTTTGGATCAATCCTGAAGTTTAGCGGGTCTATCGGCGCGAGACCGGCAAAGGAGGATCTGGCGCGCTTGCGTCCGTGTCGGCAATAGCGGACGGAAACTGATCCGGGCGGGTTTTTAAGTATTGCTCGATTCAGTGGTTTGCAGTATCTAAAGAGTAGGGAAAACCATCTATTTATTCAACCGCTTAACAGCGTCGGGTGAGAAATACATGAAGAATGCATCAACTGCCAGAGTGGTCCGGCTGTGCACCGCCTTGGCAGCGTTTGCGGCGGTCGCTGTGTGGGCCGATGGCGAACTCGACAGCACATTCGCGCCCCCCATTGGCGCGACCCAGATTCCGTTCCTGAATTCGACGCACGGTTACTTGCACGCCGTACAGACTTTCGCCGACGGGACGATCGAGGCTGCCGGGTTTGCTGAGCCTACGGGCCTGCCGACTGCTGCGACGCCGGCTCCCGATCTTTTCGTGGCCAAGCTTGACCCGGCCGGACACTTCTCCCCCAGCCCGCAGCCCTCTTTTAGCCAGGCGGCGATCAAGGCCGCCATCAACGGGCCGTCCGGAGTGGTCATCAATCCACGCAACGGCGATCTCTTCGTGGTCGGCAGCAACGCTGGCAGCAACGGGCTGCTCAACGCCACAGTCTATTGGCTCAACTCGGCTGGCAAAGTGCTTCGCGCCTATACCCGGTTGGCAACCGGGGCGGGCGATCAGTCCGCCTGCGTGGGGTTCCATCCCCTGCTGGACAAGGATGGTCGCCTTGTCGCGAGCTGTTTCTACGGGGACACGAATGGAACACTGAAACTGGCCGCGCTGAAACTGATTCCCCAGGCCCGCCCAGGGTACAAGGGCGGAGTGACGACCTACACGCTGGTGCCGGATAGCGCCTTTGGCACGAACGGACTGTCGGTCGTGACCTATCCTGGGCATACCGTGGTCGTCGGCACGTCGATCGCTCAGGATGCCAGTTCCGGCGATTACTACGTCGGTGGATTCGCCTGTGCCGGGAGCTGTTTGGGTGTGCCCAGTAACCAGACCGTGGCACAGGTGGTGGCGCGCCTAAACGGAATCAGCGGGGCGCTGGATACGACTTACGGTAATGGTAATGCCGGCTTTGCGGTGGCCTTGACGCCTTCCGCCACAGGCGGGAATCCGGAAGCGATTACGCTCGATAGCGCCGGGCGCGTGGTGATTGGTGGCAACTATTTAACCGCCGGGTCAGTCAACGGCACAGGTTACGTTGCACGATTGAACTCTGCTGGCGCGCCCGACAGCGGGTTCGGCACCAACGGTGTCGTGCAGGGTATCATCGTCGGGAACGAGGTGATCGACCTGCGCACCGACGCCACGAACCAGGTCTACGCGCTCGATCACGGTTCGCACCTCTTGCGTCTGACCAACAGCGGTTTGGTGGACGCAACTTTCAGTGCGTCGGGCAGCGACGTCCAGATGCTGAACGGCTCTGGCTCAGTCTGGCAGTCGATGCAATTCGTTGCCGGCACTCAGGCCACCGCATTGCTGGCAGGCGGCGTCAGTGCGGCTTGTGCAACGAGTTGCGCGACCACCGCCGTTGTTGCCAAAGTTAATTTGATTAGTCCCAGCAGGGCTACGACGACTAAGCTCACC
>JAYUZI010000095.1:0-7887 GCA_043751915.1 Gammaproteobacteria bacterium
TGCGTTTCGGGCGGCAGCAGGATCGCCAGGCTGTTGGGGCGGTCACGGCAGCGCTGGTAAAGCGTGCCCTGTTCATTGCAGGTGACCACCAGCTGGTAGCAACGCTCCACCAGGCTTTCCGCCAATTCCACCACCGCCACGCTTTCCGGGCTGCTGCCGGAACGGCCAAAAGAGACCAGGAGCGTCGGCGCCGCGGCCTGCAGGTATTGCTGCGGCCCGGACAGCAGATCGGTGGTGGCGATGGCCTCGACGCGCAGCCCGAGTTGTCGCATCAGGAGGGGTGCCAGACATTCGCCGATAAATGCCGAGCTGCCCGCGCCCGTGAGGATGATGCGCAGCCGAGGCTCCGCCAGGAGCGGCGCCAGGAAACGCTTGATCGCAGCGGCCTGGTCCAGCAGCAGCGCCTCGGTACGCCGCCAGGACGCGGGCTGCTGCGCGATCTCGCGTGCGGTATCGAGCGCGCGCGCCGTCCGCAACGCAGCCTCGTCGATGTCCAGGAATTTCATGGCTTCAATCCGCTGCTGTACCGCAGGCGGCGGCGTATTGCTGCAGCACCCGATCGATGTAGTGCAGGACCCATGCGCGCGCGCTCAGGCCCAGGCTCCCGGCGCGCACGGCCGCGTATTGCTGCGGCAGATATTGGCTGAGGAGCGCCAGCGGCGGCGGACTTTCCTCCAGGTTGGCCAGCAGCCGGGCCAGTGCGCGCTCGACGGTCGCAACCGGCCAGTAGTAACGCAGGCGGTCACTAAGACTGTATTGCTGGTCCAGTGTCAGTTGTGCCCCGGTGGTCAGATAATATTTCTTCCAGTGCCGCGGGTCCGCGGCCATCGCCCCGAGCACCGTCTCACGCAATCCCGAGCGGTGCGCGGCGGGCAGCCATTCACTCTCGAGCTGGGTCAGCGCCCAGAGCGCCTCGCGCATCGCGAAGCTCAGTCCCGGTCCCACCTTGAGGATTGCGAAATGTGCGCGCACCAGCGCCTGCAGGTTCGCCGCTGTCTGGTAGTCCGTGGAGTGCGCCTCGTAGACCATGGACGGGCTGGCCGCGATCACCGCGCTCAGCTCCGTGACCCGCTCGGGGCGGAAATCAACAACCTTGTAGTGATCGAACTCCACTCCCGGCTGCACCACCAGGCCCACCAGGCGCGGCCAGGCTGCGCCGAGGCCCGCCGCGGCAAACGCTCTGCGGTGCGCGTCGATAGTCGCCACCGGCGCGGCCGGCGCGGTGGGCTGCAGATCCGTCAGCAGCTCGTGTGCGCCGCCGGGCACCGGCACCTCGGTGCCGACCACGTAGACCGGCGCCTCGCCGCCTACGCGGTGCCAGGTTTCCTCGGCCACACGGCACAGACGCGCGGCACGCTCTGCCACCATGTTGTCGCCCAGCACCGCAGGATCACCCGCGCAGGACATCGAGCAATCGAGATGGATCTTGCGGAACCCGGCGCTCATGTAGCTGGCGATCAGCTGTTCGGAGCGCTGCATCGCCTCTTCTGTCGGAAGCTGCTGCCAGCAGTTGGGGCCCAGGTGGTCGCCGCCGAGCAGCACGCGCTCCGGCGCCAGTCCCGCACGCACGGCGATCTCATGCACGAAACGCACGAAATCGGCGGGCCGCATGCCGGTATAGCCGCCGTCCTGGTTGACCTGGTTTGAAGTCGCTTCGATGAGGGCATGGCTGGAATCGCGGTGCGCGCGGCGCAGCGCCGCCTCGATGACCAGCGGATGGGCCGAGCATACGGAATAGATGCCCACCGGCGCCCCGCCCTTGTGTCGCGCGATGATGTCGAGGAGCGGCTTCACGCGACGATGACCTCGACACCGATGCGCGCGAGCTCATCGCGCATTTCACTGGTGATGCCCTCGTCGGTGACCAGCCGGGTGATACCCCGCGGTTCGAGGATCTTGTGCAGGCAGATGCGCCCGAACTTCGATGAATCAGCCACCAGGATGATCTCGCTGGCCGCCCGGCACATCAGCCGGTTGAGCAGCGCCTCGGGCTCGAAGTGGGTGGTAATGCCCTTTTCAGGATGAAACCCGTCGGCCGCCAGGAACAGCTTGTCGACGTGCAGACCTTCGAGGGCGCGCTCGGTCTGCGTGCCGTAGAACGACAGGTTCTTGCGCCGCAGCGTGCCGCCGAGCACCACCAGTTGCACCGTCTCGCGCGCCGCCAGCTCGTTCATGATGCCGACGTCATTGGTCACCACGACCAGCGGATCGGTGGTATTCAGGTGCCGGGCCACCTGCAGCGTGGTGGTACCGGAATCGAGCAGTACCGACTCGCCCGCCCCGATCAACGCCGCCGCGGCCCGGCCGATGCGCACCTTTTCTTCCGCAAAGCGCTTGCGCTTGACGTCGATCGCTTCCTCAGTCGGCGAAAGTGCGCCCAGGCGCAACAGCGCACCGCCCGGTGAGCGCGTGCACACGCCCTTGGCGTCGAGGAAATTGAGGTCCTTGCGCAGCGTCTGCGTGGAGACACCAAAAACGTCCGCGAGCTTGTGGATCTGCACGCTGTTGTGCGCGCGCAGCATCGCCACAATGCGCTCGCGCCGGCTGCTGGTGTCGCGCCGTACGATCATTGCGATGCGGATTCCGGCGCCGGTTCAGGCTCGATCGCCAGCAGCACGGCTGCCGCCAGCGCCAGCACTATGCCGGCGATCTTCGTACCGCTCGGCACGGCCCCGAGCAGCGCGATGGCAATGACCGCCGTGATCAGCGGTGCGCCGGCATTGGTGAGCGGCGAGACGACGATGGCCTTGCCGTAACGGAAGGCGTACACCAGGCAGAGCGCACCGATGGAGTTGAGGATCTGGATCGCCGCGGCGAGGTACGGTCCGTCGAGGCCCCAGTTGACCCGCGCTGAGAAATCAGTCATCGCGATCGCGACCGGGGTCAGCAGCAGCCCGCTCAGCGCCATATAGAAGAAGATGCTTTCGGCATCCATGGTCGTGTTCGCAAGCTTCATGAAGAAACCCTGCACGCCCCAGGCAACCAGCACGCCGAGCGCCGACAGGAACCACAGCTGGCCGAAGGCGCCCGCTTCCGGGCCACTTGCATAGTCGAACAATGGCAACGAACACAGCGCGAGCAGGATGCCCAGTGCGCCGAGCTTCCCGGTGCGCTCGCGGAGCAACGCGAGCGACATCACGATGGTGATGAGTGGCGACAGTGATATGACCGGGAAGATCAGGTATGTCGGACCCGTACGCACCGCGTGAAACAGCAGCATCTGGCCGCCTGCGCCGAGCAGGCCGATGAGCGAGCCGTAGACCAGCGAGCGTGCGTCGAATTGCAGCCGCCAGCCGACGCGCTTGAGCGCGAATAGCGCGGGCGGGATCATCGTCAGGGCCCACACGCAATAGATCAAAGTTTCCGGAAAGCCATGGTTGGCCGGGAGGCCCGTGAACGCACCCCAGACACCCCAGAAACCAAGGGTGACAAGTGCGTAGACCAACCAGGAGTGGGATGACATGTGAGGGGTGCCCCGGAGTCTTATATTCGAAACGTTTATAAGTTTCAATAGAGATATTTCTTAGGTCGAACTACGGCTCGGCACGCATATTTCGACCGGGATGCGTCCAGTATACACTTAATGATTCTTCTTGAACGTTCATTGTGTTTCGTTTATCTTGCGGCATCGACTCGAACATCTCAAGAGTCGTACGAACGACCTGGGGGAACACATATGCCGTCGCCTTGCCTGTCACTCAAGCTGCTCCTATTCGCCACATTCGCGGCGATTGCGAGCTTTCCCGCCGTCAGCCAGACCGTGGCGCCCGTCGGCAGCGCCGCTGCGGCCAACGGTGAAACCGCAGCCCTCGAAGAGATCGTCGTCACTGGCGTGCGCGGCAGCCTGATGCGATCCGTCGAAGCCAAGCGCATCGCAGCCACGATCATCGACTCGATTTCCGCGGAAGAACTGGGCAAGTTTCCCAGTCGCAACGTCGCAGACGCACTGGTCAATATTCCGGGCGTCACGGTTGAGCGAACCAGCGGCGGCGAAGGTCAGCGCATCAGCATCCGCGGCCTCGGCGGCGATTTCAACATCACCACGCTCAATGGCAGGATTCTCGCCGTCGAAGATTCGGGCCGCGAGTTCTCGTTCGACGTGCTGCCTTCCGAAATGATCGCCGGGGCCGACGTCTATAAGGCGGTGCAAGCGCAGGCCCTGGAAGGCACGCTGGGAGGCGCAGTCGATTTGCGCTCGGCGCGCCCTTTTGATTTCAGGGGACTGCACATGGCGGGCTCGGTCGAGGGCGAATACGGCAGCCTGCCCGGGAAGTGGGGCAAGAAAATCAGCGGCGTCATCAGCAATACTTTCGATGACGGGCGTATGGGAGCATTGTTGACCGTCTCGTATTCGAAGCGCGCGACGCGCACCGACAACCTGCACGAGATTTCCTCGACGGCGGGTACCGAGCAGGATTGGAACGTCGATTTCAACGGCATCGGCGGCGTTGGCGATACCAACCAGCAGTATATTTTCCCGCAATTCTACAGTGTCGGCACCATATTGGGCGACCACAAGCGGCTCGGCGTTTCGGGTGCGTTCCAGTTCAAACCCAATGACCGGATGCTGCTGACGGTGGATGGCCTCTACGGCCACTACGACGCCTCCACGGAAAATTTTGCCTCTTCCAACCACGTGACGCCACGGGAAGATCAGGGACCCGGAACTCTCGCGGATCCCACGGCCTTGAAGTGGGATCCCGCCACAATCCGTGCCGACGCCAACGGCGTGATCACGAATTTCTCCATGAACCAACTCGTGGCGGAAGTGCTCGATGACACCAACGCGCGCGCGGTCACCACCCGGCTGTTCGGCGGCAACCTCGGGTGGGACGTGACGGAACGGATGCAGCTCACCGGCGACGCCTATCTCTCCGAGGCGGCGCGCAACAGCGGCGGCCTGGATCGCTTCGTGGTGGCGGGCATCACGGATGCGAGCGGTGTGTTTGCGACGCGCAACAACGGCCTGCCCGACCTGCAGATCACACTGGCCGACGGTCGCCCGCTCGATCAGGCCACCAACGCCGACTACCGGCCGCATTACATCGGCATCTACGGCGACAATCTCAAGGACCGGGTCAACAGCGGCAAGATCGACGGCAAGCTGGCCCTGGACTGGGGCAGCGCGAAGACCCTGAAGTTCGGCGTCAACTTCACCGACCGGCGCAAGAGCAGCCTGCAGATCGACAACAACGATACCGCCTGCCAGTTTTGCGGTTACCCATTCACCTTCGCCGATATCGGTGCGAACGTGGTCCGACCGCTGCCGATCACCGGGTTGCTGGGCGAACTGCCCGGCAACTTTCCGCGCAACTTCGCGACCTTCAACATCGACACCTACCTGAATTCGCTGTTCGCCGCAGAGCAAAATCCAAACATCCAGACCTACTGCGTGGACCCGAATCCGTGCACGGAATACCCGACGGGCTGGGCCACCCAGGTGCTCACCCCGGATCTCCCCGCTTCATTTGATGTCGATGAAAAGACCACAGCGGCCTACTTCCAGTTCGAGTTTTCGGGCACCCGCTGGCGTGGTGACCTGGGTTTGCGGCTGGTGCACACCAAGGTGCTATCCACTGGATACTCGAAGTTTCCGGAAAGCGTGACCAAGCTTCCCGCATCGGCCGACTACGCCGTCGTATTTACCAACCTCGAACCGGTGACCGGCGGCGGTTCATATACGAAACCGCTCCCGGCCGTTAACTTTGCCTATGACATCCGCCCGGATCTGCGCCTCCGCCTGGCGGCATCGAAGGTCATCTCGCGCCCGTCGCTGGTGCAGCTCACCCCGGCGAGCGACTGGAGCAACTGGGAATCCGGTAGTTTTATCACCTACTTCCTGGGCAACCCGAACCTCAAGCCCACGGACTCCACACAGTGGGACGCCTCGCTGGAGTGGTACATCAATTCCCGGTCGTACGTATCTGCGGCCTTGTACTACAAGAGCCTCAAGAATTTCGTCACTGGAGCCTCGGTGCAGAAAGTGTTTCACGACCCCTCTGGCCAGGACTATCCCTACTTCGAGGAGGACGTCGTCAATGGCGACAGCGGCACGGTGCGTGGCGCGGAAGTGATGGGCCAATACCTGTTCGACAATGGTTTCGGTGTGGTGGCCAACCTGACTGCCACCAGCTCGACTTCGTCGCTCGGCGGCGTCTCGGGCAAGCTCCCCGGCGTGATTCCGCACTCGTACAACCTGAAGGTCTTGTACGAGAAATTCGGCTGGAGCAACCAGGTGTCCTACAGCTATACCTCGAGCTTCACGCATGACCTGGATTCACCATATATCCCGGGTCTGCCCATCGTGTCCGATGCCTACAAGGATCTGTCGGCGACAGTGAGTTATGCCTTCAACCGTCACCTGACGGCGTATGCGGAGGGGTCGAACCTGATGAACAACGCGGACTCCCGCTTCAGCACCTACCGCAACGTGCCGGCCTACTACGAAGCCTGGGGACGCGCCTACTTCGTCGGCCTGCGCGCGCGACTCTAGATACCGTGACTTCGCAACGCTACCGGCCGTAGAGGCCGGTCAGCGTCGCGGAGCCGAGCGAATTGGCGTTGACCACGTAGCCGATCAGCGCCGCCGTGGCGCCATCCGGGATCTCCAGCTTCGCGACCTTCATTGCGTGCAGCGTAAAGTGGTAGTGATGCTTGCCGTGCCCAACGGGCGGGCAAGGGCCACCCCAATCCGCCGAACCGAAGTCGCTCCTGCCCTGCTTCGTGCCCTTGGGGAGCGCCGCGCCATCGGCAGTGCCGGCGCCTTGCGCGATTGAACTGGCGTCCGCCGGAATATCGTAGGCCAGCCAGTGCCACCAGCCGGCGCCACCGGTCGGTGCATCCGGATCGTGAACCAGCAGCGCGAAGCTCAGCGTGCCCTTGGGCGCTCCGCTCCAGCTCAGGGCTGGCGAGACGTTTTCACCCTTGCAGCCGAAACCCTGGTAGACGAATTTGTTGGCAATCATGCCGTTCGGCTTGATGGCGGCACTCGTCAAAGTGAACTTCGCACCCTCGGCAGACACGGCGGCCGAGGCAAGCGCGCAGGCCAGGGACAATGACAGGAGCAGTTTCATAGGCGATTCCTCTGTTCGACGGCAGCCAATCTAACGGGTTTCGTGCCCGGACGACAAGCCGCGTGCACGCAGCGGCGAGCCGCAGTAGACTCGGCGCCGATCGAATCCGCGATGCTGGTTCACTTCAAGAAGGGGATAACATGAACACCGAACTGACATATCTGGCAATGGTCAGCGTGCTGACCGGCCTGCTGTGGGTGCCGTACATACTCAATGAGATCCTGGTGCGCGGCGTGGTCGACGCCGTGGGCTATCCCGACAACCCGAAGCCGCTGGCGAAGTGGGCGCAGCGCATGAAGGCCGCGCACTACAACGCCGTCGAGAACCTGGTGGTGTTCGCGGCCCTGGTGCTGGTCGCGCAGGCAGCCGGTATCCACAGTGCCGCGATAGCCGGCGCCGCCACGGTTTATTTCTGGGCGCGGGTCGGGCATGCCGCGGCCTACACCTTCGCGATCCCGTGGGTGCGGACCGTGGCCTTCGTGGTCGGATTCGGCTCGCAGATGTGCATCGCCTGGCACATCCTCCGCCCGGGCTGAGCGCTAGGCACCGATGCTCTTGAACAGCTGCTGGGTCTGCGGCGAGGGTTCGGACTGGAGGTTGTGCCGGAGCGTTTCGCGGCAGCGTTCGTAGGCATCGACCGCTTCGCTGCGCTGTTCGTGGCGCAGGTGCAGGCTCATCAGCTGGCGGTACAGGCTCTCGGCCAGCGGGTCGAGGTCGATGCCGCGGTTAAAGAGACGCGCGGCCGCGGCCGGGCCGCGCGCTGATTCCATCCACTGCGCGGCGTCCGCGATGAAGCGCAGCAGTCGCGCGTGCA
>JAYUZI010000096.1:0-15817 GCA_043751915.1 Gammaproteobacteria bacterium
AGGGCGGTGACACGATTGCGCAGGATCACATCCGCCCCGCGCTTACGCGCCGCGAGCGCGAAAGCGTGCGTGGTGCCGTGCGGATCGACCGCGCCCTCGTGCGGATCGAACAGGCCGCCAAGCAACCCGGTCGGATCAACGATCGGGCAATCGGTGACGATTTCTTCCGGGGTCGCCAGCCGCGCGCCGATGCCTAGCGTCTGGTAAACGGCGCACTCGGCCTTGAGCCATTCCCAGCGCGCCGGCGTGGTGGCGAGGCTGTAGCCGCCGGGCATATGCATGCCCACGCTCTGCCCGCTCTCGGCCTCGATCTCCTTGTACAGGTTAATCGTGTACGACTGGAGCGCGGCGATGTTCGGGTCGTCGTTGAGCGCGTGAAAGCCCGCGGCGGCATGCCAGGTGGAGCCGGCGGTAAGTTCGGTGCGCTCGATGAGCGCGATGTCGGACCAGCCGCGCTTCGTCAGGTGATAAAGTATGCTGGTGCCGACGATGCCGCCGCCGATGACCACGACGCGGTAGTGACTCTTCAAGACGGCTACTCCTCTTCGACCGCGTCCGCGAGGACCGCCTTGCGCTGTGCCATAAAACTCAGCAACGCTTCGTCGTGCGCGGCATCGAGTCCCGGGTCTTCGTAGTCTGCGAGCATCTGCTTCCACACCTTGTTGGCCCGTTGCTCGGCCGTCAGGCTGCCCTCGAGCGACCACTGCTCGTAAGAGGAGTAATCGGCGATGTTCGATTGGTGGAAAGCCGTCTCGAAATTCGCCTGAGTGTGCGCGCAGCCGAGGAAATGACTGCCGGGGCCGACTTCGCGGATGGCATCGAGCGCCTGCCCGCGCTCACTCATGTCCATGCCCGCGGCCAGCACCTGCATCATCGCCAGCTGGTCGACGTCCATGACGAATTTTTCGTAGCCACTCACGAGGCCCCCTTCGAGCCAGCCGGCGGCGTGGGTGACAAGGTTGACGCCGGCCAGGAGGGTGGGCAGGAGCGTATGCGCGCTCTCATAGGCCGCCTGGGCATCGGCAACCTTGGAAGCGCACAACGACCCGCCGCTCCGACACGGCACGCCCAGGCGCCGTGCCAGCTGGGCGGTGGCGAAAATCATCTGTGTGGCCTCGGGCGTGCCAAAGGTCGGCGAACCGGTGCGCATCGACACCGCGCCGACGAAGGAGCCCATGATGACCGGCGCCCCGGGCCGCACGATCTGCGTGAGCGCCATGCCGGCCAGCGTTTCCGCCAGGATCTCAGCCATGCAGCCCGCGGCGGTCACCGGCCCCATGGCGCCCGCGAGCACTGCCGGCACGATAATTGTGCCCTGATTCTTCGCCGCGAACACGCGCAGCGCACCGAGCATGCGGCCGTCGAAGGTGAGCGGCGAGTTGGAGTTGATATTGCCAAGGACCACGCAATTGCGGTCAACGAACTGCTCGCCAAAGACCAGCTCCGCCATGCGCACGGCGTCGGCCGCGTGCCCGGGCGTCTCCGGCGTCGCCTCGCACCCCTGGTCGCTGTAGCGGAAATAAGCGTACTGCACGTCCAGATGGCGCTTGCCGGGTGGGATATCCATCGGCTCGACCGCGCTGCCACCGGAGAAATGGATCGCTGGCGCCGTGTGCGCCAGCTTGATGAAATTGTGCAGATCGTCGAGCGTGCCGTAGCGCCGCCCGCGGTCGAGGTCGGTGACGAAGGGCGGTCCGCCGACCGGCGAGAACACCGTAGCATCGCCCCCGAAACGCACGCTACGCTCGCTATTGCGGGCATGCAGCATGAATTCCTGTGGCGCGGTGCGCAGCAGGTGACGCGCCATACCGCGCGGAATGCGCACCCGCTCGCCGCTCACTTCGGCCCCCGCCGCGCGCCACAGCCGCAGCGATTCCGGGTCGCGGCGGAACTCGACGCCAATTTCCTCGAGGATGATTTCGGCGTTGTTCTCGATGATCTCGACCGCCTCGGTGCTGAGCAGGTCAATTACCGGCAGCCGGCGGCGGATGTACGGAAGCTTGACGGCCTTGCGCTGCGCACGCGCGACGCGACGCGCCTCGCGGCCGCCGCCACGGCTGGTCCGCGCAGTCAGGACTCCTTCGCCCATGTCCGATCTCCCCTTCAGGGGTATTTATAACACATGTAAGGTTTAGATAATATTGACGGCAATTCGCCAGCCGGAGCGGCCCTGGAGTATTCTTGTGCCTCGGCGGCCGCACTCGCGCGGCAGCTATCGAGGGGTCGGTGCCCAGAATAGTCGACCATGTCCGCCGGCGGGAGGAGATCGCGCGGCTCGCAGTGCGCGTCATCCAGCAGGAGGGCGCCGAGCACGCCACCGTGCGCCGCATCGCCAGGGTCGGCGGCTTCAGCATCGGGGTGCTGACTCATTACTTTCGCGACAAGGACGAATTGGTCGCCTTCACCTTCCAGTGGGTGGCACGTCAGTCGTTCGCTGATCTCGATGCCGCGGTGGCCGCCGCGCCGCCTGGGCTGGCGCGGCTGCGCACCGTGCTGGAATTCATGGTGCCGACCGCGGCGACTCCGAGCTTCTTTCGCGTCTGGCTGAGCCTGTGGGGCGGCGCGATGCACAACCCGGAACTCGCGCGCGTGCACCGCGATTACTACGCGCGCTGGCGCCGGTACCTGCGCCGCCACCTCGATGAGGCCGTGCGGCGGCGCGAAATCGCGCCCCCGTCCTCGAAGCGTGACGCCACCGACCTGCTGACCGCGGCCGTCGACGGCTTCTGGATCGGCGGCACCTTCGAGCCCGGCCGCTTTCCGCCGCGGCGGCGCCGCGCACTCGTGGCGCAACTGCTGGGCGCGGTGCTGGGTCGGATCCCGTCATGAGCGCAATGCCCGCAGCCGCGCGCCACTACTCTGCCCTCGCACTGCTGCGCGCGCGCTTTGCCGGCCCCGGCTACTGGCGGCCGCTGTGGACGGGACGCAAGCTGCAGCCAGCCTATGACGTGGTCGTCGTGGGGGCGGGCGGTCACGGACTGGCGACCGCGTTCCACCTGGCACGCGACCACGGCATCAAGCGGGTCGCGGTGCTGGAAAAACGCCTGGTTGGCTATGGCAATGTCGGGCGCAACACCACCATCGTGCGCTCCAACTATCTGCTGCCCGAGAATCACTATTTCTATGAAGATTCGCTCCGGCGCTGGGAGACGCTCTCGCGCGATCTCAATTACAACGTGATGTACAGCCCACGCGGCGTCGTCGACCTGGCGCTGACCGATGACGCTTTTCCGGCGCTGGCGCGGCGCGGCAACGCGATGCGCCTCGCCGGCATTGACGCCGAGCTCCTCGACCTGGCGGCGCTCGAGCGCTTTGCGCCCGAGCTCGAGCCGCGGCGCGAGCGGCGCTTCCCGATTGTTGGAGCGCTGCTGCAGCGGCGCGGCGGCACGGTGCGCCACGACGCGGTCGCCTGGGGTTACGCGCGTGCCGCGAGCGTGCTCGGCGTCGATATCATTGAAGACTGTGAGGTCACGGGCGTGCGCGCCGCGGCCAACGCCGCCACCGGGGTCGAGACCACGCGCGGCTACGTGCAGGCCGAGCGCATCGTATTCGCGACCGCCGGGCACACCGGCATGATCGGCACGATGCTAGGTACGCCGCTGCCGATCGAGACCCACCTGCTGCAGGCGATGGTGTCCGAGCCGATCAAGCCGCTCATCAATTCGGTGATCGTGTACGTCTCGCCGGGGCATGGCGAGACCTACATCTGCCAGTCCGACCGCGGCGGCCTGGTCATGGGTGGGCATCTCGACGGCTTCCCCTCGTACACACGCGAGGGCCAATGGCACCGGCTCGAGGACGTGGTGCAGGGCGCGGTGGAGCTGTTCCCGCGGATCGGCGGCGTAAAAATCCTGCGGCAATGGGCCGGCACCAACGACATGACCATGGACGGGAGCCCGATCATGGACCGGTTGCGCTACGACAACGTGTTCGTGAACGCGGGCTGGTGCTATGGGGGCTTCAAGGCCATCCCCGCCTCCGGCGCTGCATTCGCGCAGTTCGTTGCGACCGGCACTGCGCCCGATCTCATCCGCGCCTACCGCCTGTCGCGTTTCGCCACCGGTCATATGCTTGACGAGCCTGGCCAGGGCCCGTTTCCGGTGCGGTTGTGACGCGGCTTGCCTGTCCATTCTGCGGGCCACGCGAGCTGCGCGAGTTCGAATTCCATAAGACCGTGCCGGCTGCGGGCAGCGCGGGCGCGTTCGAACGCACTTACGAGCGCGTTGCTGACGCGGAGCTCAGCGTCGAGCATTGGCAGCACCTCGCCGGTTGTCGCGCCTGGCTGCTCGTGCACCGGAACCCCACGACCGGCGCGGTGTTCGCGGTGGAACTGCTCGGCGGGGTGGCACCATGAGCGCAAATCCGCTGCGGCACGGCACGCGGCTTTCAGCCCGACCGCTGTCATTCAGCTTCGATGGCCGCCGCTACACGGGCCAGGTCGGCGATACCGCGGCCTCGGCGCTGCTTGCGAACGCTGTGCGGCTGATGGGCCGCAGCGTGAAATATCGCCGCGCCCGCGGCCTGCTCAGCGCCGGGCCCGAAGAACCGAACGCCTTGTTCACGGTAGGAGCGCGTCCGCACGTGATCCCCAACGTGCCGGCCTCGCAACTGGTGCTCGGCGAGGGCATGTTGCTGCGCAGCCAGAATCGCTGGCCGGCGCTGGGTTTCGATCTCGCCTCGCTCCTGCAGGCCGGTGGCGGATTCTTCGGCGCCGGCTTCTACTACAAGACTTTCATCTGGCCGTCATGGCGCACTTATGAGTCGCTGATCCGCCGTCTTGCTGGTCTGGGAGAGGCCCCTGGCGCCTGCGAGTTGCCGCCGGTGGCGATCGAACACCTCGGCTGCGACGTGCTGGTCGCGGGCGCCGGTCCGGCGGGATTGGCCGCGGCGCGCGCCGCAGCCCGCGCCGGGGCGCGGGTGGTGGTGTGCGAAAGCGAACCCGTGTGCGGCGGTGAGCTCGAGTTCGAGCCGGGCACGATCGAGGATCAGGATAGCGCCACCTGGATCGCGATTACGCTTGCGGAACTCGCGGTGCTCGGCGCCAGGGTGCTGACCAGCACCACGGTCGTGACCGACAACAACGGCGAATTCATCGCCCATGCGGAGCCCGGCGGCCTTCCGGGCCGCAATACCGTCTACCACATCCGGCCGCACGCGATGATCATGGCGCCCGGTACGGTCGAACGCCCGATCGCATTTTGCGACAACGATCGGCCAGGCGTCATGCTGCTGGGCGCCGCCGAACGCTACCTGGCGCGTTACGGGGCCCAAGTCGGCCGGGAACTCGTGCTGTTCGCAAACCATGACCGGGTGTACGCGACGGCGCAACGCCTGATCGCCGGCGGCATGCAGGTACGCGCGATCGTTGATACGCGCGCTGCCGACGCGCTTGGCGCAGACAGCGCGCTGCGCGATTCGCTCGCGCAGGCCGGCGTCGAATGTCTGGCGGGTCACGCCGTGATCGCCGCCGAGGGCGGACGTAGCGTGCGCGCCGCGCGCATCGCACCGCTCACCAGCACCACGGCCGGTGCCGGCGCCGAGCGACGGATCGGCTGCGACACGATCCTGGTCAGCGGCGGTTGGTCGCCAGCACTGCACGCCGGCCTGCACGGCGGCGGTGCCCGCCAGTTCGCTGCGGCGATCGGTGCCTTCGTCGCGGGCAGCCAACCCGATGGGCGCAGCTACGCCGGCAGCGCCAACGGCCGGCTCGACCTGGCCGCGGTGCTGGAAGACGGTCACGCCGCCGGGGCCCGCGCCGCGTTGCTCGCTGGCGCGAAAGGTCTGCCAGGGACGGCGCCGCAGGGGCTGGCCGACGCGCCGCCGCGCCTCGCGCCGTTCGCACGCTCGCCGGCACCCGGGTTGGCCGAGAAGCGTCAGTTCGTCGATCTGCAAAATGACGTCACGGTTGCCGATCTGCGCGCGGCACTCGCCGAAGGGTTTGTCGATATCGAACACGTGAAGCGCTACACGACACTCGGCATCGGCACCGAGCAGGGCCGCACCAGTGCCGCGCTGGGCGCCGCGATCGTGGCTGAACTCAAGGGCGAGACGCTCGCCACTATCGGCATCAGCCGCGGCCGGCCGCCTTACCATCCGGTCACGATGCAATCGATCGCCGGCTTCCACGTCGGCGCGGCCGTCAAGGTCGCGCGCCGCACGCCGCTCCACGACTGGCACGCCGCGCACGGCGGCATCCTCGAACCGATGGGCTTGTGGATGCGGCCGCGCTACTACCGCGCCAGCGGCGCGAATCCGTTTGACGCTGCGGTTGCCGAGGCGCGTCGGGTGCGCGTGCACGGCGGCATTGCCGATGGCTCGACGCTCGGAAAACTGGAGGTGGCCGGACCCGACGCTGCCGCGTTCCTCGATTTTATGTACCTCTCGAAGGCGAGTACGCTCAAGGTTGGCCGCAGCAAGTACATGGTGAATCTGCGCGAGGACGGCTGTGTCCTCGATGATGGCCTGGTGCTGCGTCTCGCCCACGATCGCTTCATCGCCACGACCGGCTCCGGGCACGGCACGCACATGCTCTCCCACTTCGAGCACTACCGCGCGACCGACTGGGGCGGGCGCGGCGTGACGGTGAGCGACGTGACGGAGGCCTGGGCCGCCATCGTCGTCGCCGGGCCGCAAAGCCGCAACCTACTGGGCCAGATGCTGGGCGCGGCATGGCTGGGCCGAATCGCGGCTCTCGCCCACATGGACTTTGCCGACGGGCATTTCGGTGGCGCCAAACTGCGGGTGCTGCGTGCGAGTTTCTCGGGCGAACTCGCTTTCGAACTGCACTGCCGACCGGCCATCGCGGTACCGCTGTGGGAAGCGCTGATCGGCGCCGGCCTTGCCCCCTACGGTCTGGAGGCACTCGACATCCTGCGCGTCGAGAAAGGGTACCTTGTGAGCTCGGAACTCAACGGCCAGACGACGCCCCTTGATCTGGGCATGGAGGGGTTGGTCAAACTGGGCAACCGGTGTCTTGGGCGGGAACTGCTGGACCGACCGGCTTTTCACGAAGCCTCGCGACCGCGCCTGGTCGGATTGCGCGCAGTCGATGGGCGCGCGCGGTTCCTCGCCGGCGCGCAACTGACCGCCGCGGCTGCGCCGGCACGGCCCTGCGGCTACATCACCTCGAGCGTCTTCAGCCCCACGCTCGGCGAGTGGCTGGGTCTGGCGCTCCTCGCCCGCGATCGCGCCACAGAGGGCGCGCTGCTCACGGCGTGCGATCCGCTGCGCGGCAGCGACACACCGGTGCGCGTCGTCTCGCCGGTGCATTTTGATCCGTCCAGTGTGCGGATGAAGGGCTAGCGTGCGATGAACAGCAGCAATACCTGCGCGATTGAGCGCGGCCCGCCACGAATTGCGCTCGAGTTCATCGCCTTTGGCGGGCCGCGGCCGGAGTTCATCGCCGTAAGCTGGCCCACCGCACCGGGCGGCGTCCGTCGCGACGCGCAGCAGCGACCGGAGCTCCTGCATTTTGCCCCGGACCGCTGGCTCGCGCTGGACCCAGCTGCCGAGGTGACAGCGCTGCTGGGGGCGGCCGTGGATGCCGGCGCCGGAGTGCTGGTCGACGCGACCGGCAAGTGGGAGGAACTGCTCATTTCCGGGCCGGGCGCCGCGCGGCTGCTGGCGAGCGCCATCGCCGTCGAGGCAGTGCTGGAACGGCGCGGCTGCGCCGCGGTGACGCTGTTCGATTGCCCAGCGGTCCTCGCGCGGCAGAGCGAAAATCTTGTGCTCTGGGTGCAATCGAGTTATGCCGTGAACTTCGTCGCCACGGCCGAGCGCTTCAGGGAGGCGCTCCAACGCGGGGCTTAGGGCACCCGGGTACGCACGCGGAGCGACTCCCAGCTCGCGTCCGCCGTCCAGCCGCCATCGACGGGCAGGCTGACGCCATTGATGAAACCGCTTTTTCCACCGTCCGCGAGAAATGCAATCGCCGCCGCCACGTCTTCCGCCCTGGCGAAACGTGCCATCGGCACCCGATCGATGATGTCCTGGTCGGTGTACTGGCCCGACGCCTGATCCACCGCGTCCATCTGCGTCTTGATCCATCCCGGGCAGACGGCATTCACACGCACCCCGCGCCCGCCCCACTCCGCCGCCAGCGTGCGGGTCAGGCCTAGCAGGCCGTGCTTGGAGGCGTTGTAGGCGCTGCGATAACTGACGCCAGCGAGTCCGGCGACCGACGCGACATTGATGATGCTGCCGCGGCCGCGCGCCAACATCGCGGCGCCGAGGTGCTTGCACAGCAGGAACGGACCCAGCAGGTTGATGTCCATGACGCGTTGCCACTGCGCCGCAGTCGTGGCCTCGGCCGGCGCGATCAGGCTGATGCCGGCGTTGTTCACCAGCACGTCAGCCCCGCCGCATTCGGCCTGGAGCTGCGCCGCCAGCTGCCGGGCGAACTCCTCCGAGGCGACGTCGCCGCTGGCGCCGCGCACGCGCAGCTGCGCGGACTTCAGCCGCGCCAGCTGTGCGTCCAGGTTCTGGATGTCAGCCAGCCAGACTTCATAACCGCATTGCGCCAGCAACGTTGCGGTGACCAGGCCGACGCCCTGCGCGGCTCCCGTTACCACGGCAGTTCTATTCACTGGACCCTCCTCTGAGCGCGCCACCGGGCGCGATTGCACGCCGCAATTGTGCCGTGCATAGTGCGCACTATGGTGAATATCCACGAACCGTCACGAGAATGACATGGGCCCAATTCCCACACAGCTTGACCGGCGCGAAATGCTCGCCCTCACCCTGGCGAGCGCGGTCGCGGCGGCGCTGCCGCGCAGTGGCGCCGCGGGCGTCGCCGCCGGGGCTCCTGCGAGCCGCTTCGCGGCTGCGCTGGCGAGCTTTGCCGAAGAAATCCTGGAACTGAAGCCCCAAACGGCAACCTCGCTGGGCCTCGACCGTGGCGAGCGCCGCGCGCTCAAGAGCCGGCTGGACGAGAATTCCGCTGCCGACGACGAGCGCTGGTCGTCACAGGTACACACGATGCTGGCAGAACTGCGCAAGATAGAGCGCGCGCAGCTGACACCGCTCGACCAGCTGCGGTACGACACCGTCAAGTATGCGGCGACCGCGGGCGCCGAAGGCAGTTGGTTTGTCTGCGGCCGGGCGGAGGCTGCTTTCACCGACAATGGCTCCGCGCCCTACCCGGTCACGCAGCAGGACGGAGCGGTCACCGGCGTGCCCGAATTCCTGGATTCGCAGCACCAGATCGTGGATGCGGGCGACGCTGAAGCGTACCTCGCCCGCGTTGGCGCTTTCGCGCGCAATCTTGACCTGGAAAGCGCACGGATCACGGCGCAAGCCGCCAAGGGCATCATGCCTCCGGCGTTTATTGCCAGTAATGCGCTGGGACTCCTCACGCAATACCGCCGCACGCCCATCGCGCAGCAGAAGCTGGTGACTTCGCTGGTCACACGCACCCGGACACGGGCCCTCAAGGGCGATTGGGAAAGCCGCGTGACCCAGATCGTGGCCAAGCAGGTGTATCCGGCACTCGACCGCCAGATCGCCGCTTTCGCCAAGGCGACGGCGAACGCGCCCGATACGGCCGGCATCGATCGACTGCCCGACGGCGAAGACTATTACCGCTGGGCGCTGAAGATCGGCACCACGACCGACATGAGCCCGCAGGAAGTGCACGCCGTCGGCCTCGAACAGAACCGGGCCATTCAGTCGCGCATGGATGCGATCCTGAAGGCGCAGGGCATGACGCAGGGGAGCGTCGGCGAGCGCGTGCTCGCGCTCAACAGCGATCCGCGCCAGCTGTTTGCCGATACTGACGCAGGCCGCGAGCAGCTGATCGACTACTGCAACGAACGCATAGCCGCGACGCGGGCGCTGATGCCGAAGCTGTCACATCTGGCGCTCAAGGCCTCGCTGCGAGTCAAGCGCGTGCCGGCCGACATCCAGGACGGCGCGCCGCTCGGCTACATGAACGGCGCCTCGCTCGACGGACTGCGGCCGGCCACTTACTACCTCAATCTCAAGTCCACTTCGCTGTGGCCCAAGTTCCTGCTCCCGACGCTTACCGCACACGAAGGATTACCGGGCCACGCCTGGCAGGGTGCCTACCTGAGCGAGCACAGCGGCGAAATCCCCCTGCTAGTCCAGCTGATGGGGTTCAACGCCTACATCGAAGGCTGGGCGCTGTACGCGGAACAGACGATCGACGAAATCGGCACCTACGCCGACGACCCCTTCGGCCAGATCGGTTACCTGCAGTTCCAACAGTTTCGCGCCTGCCGCCTGGTGGTCGACACCGGCATCCATGCGCTGAAGTGGACGCGCGAGCAGGCGATCCAGTTTCTGGTCGCCGAATCCGGCAAGGGACGTAATGCTGCCACCAGCGAGGTCGACCGCTATTGCGTGAGCCCCGGCCAGGCCTGCGGCTACAAGATCGGTCACAACGAGATTCTGCGACAGCGCGAGCGCGCCCGGAAGGCGCTCGGCGAGCGCTTTGAGCTCGCGGCCTTCAATGACGCTTTGGTGAGAACCGGCGGCGTGCCGCTCAGCCTGCTCGGTGCCGCCGTCGATCAGTTTGTGGCCGGGAGCCAGGCACCATGATCCGAACCGCCGCCGCGCTCTGGTTTGGCGACCTGCGCACCGGAGATGGCTCGCTGACCACGCACAGCGGCGCCCTGGAACAGACGCCCTATGCCTTTGCACCTCGCTTCGGCGACGCACCCGGCACCAACCCGGAAGAACTGCTCGCCGCCGCGCATGCAGGCTGTTTCACGATGGCGGTGTGCGCGGCGCTGACGCGCGCTGGTTTCAAGCCGACGCGGCTATCGACCCAGGCGGCGGTGAGCCTCGAGCAGGTGCAGGACACGTGGACCATCAGCGCCTCGCACCTGGAGATGCGCGCCGTCGTACCACAAGTCAGCGCTGAACGCTTCGCCGAAATCGCGGCGGACGCCAAGGCCAACTGCCCGGTATCACGGGCGCTGAATCTGACTATTACCCTGGATGCCCAGCTCGAGACCGGACGCTAGCGCACCCGTCGTTCAGCTCATCCGTCGCACCGCCATGACCGTGGCGATGCCCAGGATCGTCAGCACCACCGAGCCCACGACGTGCACGGCAATTTCGGTGCCCGCCATCGCGAGTCGCCCCTGCTGCAGCAGGCGGGCAACCTCAGCCGAGAAGGTCGAAAACGTGGTCAGCCCGCCCAGGAATCCGGTGATCACCAGGAGCCGGAGCTCAGGCGCCATGCCGAGCGGTGCCGACAGCGCTTCCATGGCGACACCCACCAGGTAGCCGCCCAGCAGATTGGCCGCGAGCGTGCCGGGAGGAATTGCCGGGAACAGCCCGTTGATGCCGACTCCCAGGAGCCAGCGCAGTACGGCCCCCGAAGCAGCGCCGACGCTGATCAGCGCGATCGAGTTGAGCATGCGTGCATACCAGTGGCTCTCATCCGGGCATCGTCCACGGAAGCGCCAGCGACATCAAGCCCGCGCTTGCCGGCCATGACACCAGGCGCTGGGCTCCGTAGACTCCCTGCCCTATCGTGCATGCCTTGTGGATCAGTGCCGGGGTGGTCGCGCTCGCTGAAATCGGCGACAAGACGCAATTGCTGGCCCTGCTGCTCGCGACCCGCTTCCGCAGGCCACTGCCGATCATCGCCGGGATTGTTGCCGCGACGCTGGCCAATCACTCGCTGGCCGGCCTGCTCGGCGCGTGGGTTACGCGTACGCTCAGCCCGCCCCTGCTGCACTGGCTGCTGGCACTCGGATTTATTGGCATGGGCGCGTGGATCCTGGTGTCCGACAAGGCAGATGACACGCTGCTGAAGCCGACCGGGCTCGGCGCCTTTGGCACCACGCTGATCGCCTTCTTTCTGGTCGAGATGGGGGACAAGACCCAGGTGGCGACCGCCATGCTCGCCGCCCGCTATACACCGCTGGTCGCGGTCGTCATCGGCACCACCTGCGGCATGCTGATCGCCGACGTGCCCGCCGTGCTGCTCGGTGATCGAGTCACCCGTGCGCTGCCGATCGTGCTGGTGCGCCGCTGCGCGGCGGCCCTGTTCTTGCTGCTGGGAGTTGCCACGTTGCTCGGGGCCGGCGGTATCCTCGGCCGGTGAACACCTCGCCCCTGCACGATCGCCTGATCGCGCTCCCCGAAACGCGCGAACTGGATCTGTTCGCGGCGCTCCTGGAGCGCCGCGGCGCGCGCGTGCTGCGCGCGCCGCTGGTGGCGATTCGCGATGCGCCCGACCCGCAGCCGGTGCTGCATTGGCTCCGCGACTTCGCCGCCGGCAGCTGCCAGGAGCTGGTGCTGCTGACCGGCGAAGGGTTGCGGCGGCTGCTCGCCTGCCTCGACCGCCATGAACCCGGGTTGCGGCCGGCGTTTCTCACTGCACTGGCACGCACCCGCAAGATCACGCGCGGACCCAAGCCTGCGCGCGCCTTGCGCGAGCTGGGGCTCAGCGCCGATCTGGAAGCCACTGCGCCAACGACCGCCGGCGTCATCGCCACGCTCGCCACGCTGGATCTGCGCGGCCACGTGGTCGGTGTCCAGCTTTATGGCAGCGAGCCCAATCTGCCCCTGCAGCAATACCTGCGCGAGGCCGGCGCCGGAATCCGCGCCGTTGCGCCCTACGTCTACGCCGACGCGGCGGATGACGCGGCCGTGCGCACGCTGCTGGCGCGGCTCGCGAGCGGTGAGGTCGATGCGATCGCCTTCACCAGCAAGACGCAGGTAGCGCGGCTATTCACCGTGGCGGACACCGGAACCGTACTGGCCGCGCTCGCGGCCACGCAGGTGGCGGCGGTCGGCCCGCTGGTGGCGGCCGCGCTCACCGAGCGGGGCGTGACGGTCAGCGCCATGCCCGAATCGAGCTGGTTCATGAAGCCGCTGTCGGCGGAACTGGCGCGACTCATGGGCGGCGACGCCGAGCCCGAGGCGGCAGATTCCCCCTAGGAATAGAAGCGCTGCAGGAATCCGAGGAATTGCTCGATTTCCGCGCGCGTAAAACGGCTGGCCATCTGTCGTTCGAGCGCGCGCACCTGCGAAATGAGTGATTCCAGCGCCTCGGTGCCGCGCGTGGTCAGGTAGATGCCGTGGCGGCGACGATCACGCGTCGAACGCAGGCGATCGAGCAGGCCGTCTTTCTCCAGCCGGTCGAGCAGCGCGACGATGCTGGCCTTGTCGATGCCGAGGTGCTTGCCGAGCTCGATCTGGGCAATGCCGGGGTTCGAGCCGACCAGTACCAGCAGGCTGAACAAGCCCGGCCGGATATTGTTCTCGCCGATGACCGCGACATACTGCCGCCACATACACAGGTGCGCGCGCCGCAGGTTGAAACCCAGCAAGCGCGGCAAGCAACCCAGATCGATCCGGGCGTCCGCGGCGCGCTCGACGCGCGGCTTTGCCACGCGTCGCGCCACAGTGCGCACGCGGCTCGTCACCGACTCAGTCCGCTCGCCAGATGCCAATGCCGTCATCGTCAACCCCCGCGCGCCGCACGATGGCGGCCGGGGAAAAGTATAGGTTCGTTATTGTTCGCGTTGCAAATAGTTGAATTTACTGCGCTGCATTCAAAACCGCGGCCGCGATCGCCACCGCCGTCTGCAGGGCGCGCATGCCATCCTCGCCGCTGACCACGACCGGGCGTTCACCGCGACAGCTCGCCAGGAACGCCTCGATTTCACTGCGCAGCGCATCGCCGGGCTCGAAGGACTGCTCGTCGATGCTCACCGGCAGCCGCGTCTCGCCCGCGGCGACCGGCTGCTTGCGAATCACGGTGAGGATCTTTTGCTGCAGGTCGAGCGACAGGTAGGCGTCGTCCTGGAAGATGCGCAGCTTGCGTTCCGTCTTGAGGCTGACGCGGCTCGCGGTGGCATTGGCCACGCAACCGTTGGCAAAGCGGATGCGCGCGTTGGCGATATCGATCTCGGGCGAAAACACGGGCGTGCCGACGGCATCGATATGTGCGATGTCGCTGCCGACGATGCTCTGCACGATGTCAAGGTCGTGGATCATCAGGTCGAGCACCACGTTGACGTCGGTGCCACGCTCGCGGAACGGCGCCAGGCGCTGGCAATCTATGAAGCGTGGCGTACGCAGGTGTGGCTCGGCGGCGATGATCGCCGGGTTGAAGCGCTCGAGGTGGCCCACCTGCAGCACGCGCCCGGCGCGGCGCGCAGCGTCGATGAGCCGCTGCGCCTGCGCCACGGTCTCGGTAATCGGCTTTTCGACCAGCACGTGCGTGCCCGCTTCCAGGAACGCGAGCGCCATCTCGCAGTGCGCTGCGGTGGGCGTCACGATGCTCACGGCGTCGACCTTGCCCAGCAGCTCGCGGTAATCGCCCACGACGCGCGTGCCCAGTTCTTGCGCCACCGCGCCGCCGGCCTCGGGACGCGCGTCGGCCACAGCCACCAGCTCGCAGCCGGTGAGCGCCGCGTATTTCTGCGCGTGGAACCTGCCAAGATAGCCGACGCCCACTACCGCTACGCGGAGTCTGTCCATGGGCGTTATTATGCCCGCTCCGGCCGGCGCAGCGTCGCCCGCCGCCTGATCGAGGGACCTGCATGTCATCGTTGCTGAAATACTGGCGCCGCTACCGGCAATCGAGCGGCCTGGAGCACGAACTCGTGGCGCTGGCTCTGTGCCTCGCCATCGGGCTGATCGTGATGCCCACGCTGATCTGGTTCATCGGCTCGGCGAAGCTTGGACCCTATGCCGGCGGCGGCTTGCCAGCGCTGTGGCACGACTATTATCTGTCGCTGCTCAAGGGATCACTGGCTTACTGGCTGGTCGCCCTCGGCCCCTACGCCGGGCTTTGGCTGCTGCGGGGTGCGCGTTACCGGCTGCGCCGGTAGACTCTGCCCATAGCCCCCGAGAGCCAAACTGCGCACTGCGTCACAGTTGCGCACTTTTCGCCCACCGGCAACACCTTTATTGATTGCAGCGGAACGGGCAATCTGCCAGCTGCGGCCAGATTCAGCAGCCGCGCGGACCGTGATTGGAAAAGAAACCACATTATGTCGCCAGCTCGCAGCCACGGGCTCAAAAGGGCGCTGCCGACGCCCGCAATGCCATGCTGGAGCGCATCCGCAAGACTATCGTGACCTCCAGGCTGACGCTGGCGGGCGACGCCGCCGGCGGTGACCCCTATGACAGCCGCCGTGGCTGCGGGCCCGGAGCGGTCTGGGGCAACCGCGGCCGCTAGGCCAGGGTACGGGCAGGTTCCTCAGGCCGGCCAGTAGCGCCACGCCAGCACCGCCAGCAGGGCCAGCAGCAGCGCCTGCGCAGGCCGCCGCCATGCCCGGCCTTGCAGCTCGCCGATGAAACCCGCCGCCGCGACCAGCGCCAGCGACCAGGACCAGGCCAGCGCCTTGAGCAGCGGAAGATTCTCGCCCGCCAGCCTGGCCGAATACTCGGGCAGCAGCAGGAAAACAATGCCCGTCATGGCGAGCGACACAGCCATGGCCACGGCCGAACCCAGAACGATTCCCAGCAGTACGGTCAAAGGATTCATGGTTCCATACGCCTGTCTAGCTTGAATCCACAGTTCTTAAGACCCATGACTGCCCTGTCGCCGGCAAGTCTGTCAGACTTGTGGCGTTTTCCTGTCGCCCGGAGTCCACGAGCGCATGTCCCGAGCTGAAAAACACCTCCGCAAGATCCTGGCCCCGATTGCCGTGGCCGGCGCCTGCCTGTTGCTGCTCGCCGCCACCGGATCCACCGGGATTCTCGCAACCGCAATGCTCCCCGATGGCGCCATCCAACCGACCCTGCGGCAGCAGGAGCTGGCGCAGCAGGTGGCCAGGAACCTCGAACACTACCACTACAGCCAGCGGCCGATCGACAAGGAATTCTC
>JAYUZI010000097.1:0-7551 GCA_043751915.1 Gammaproteobacteria bacterium
AGCCGCCGCATGATCTTGCCGGAGCGCGTCTTGGGAAGATTATCAGCGAAGCGGATGTTGTCCGGCTTGGCGATGGCCCCGAGCTGCTCGCCGACCCAGACGCGCAGTTCCTTCACCAGCGCGCTGGTGTCGCCAGTGGGCCGCGCGCCGCGCAGCACCACGAACGCGAACACCGATTCGCCCTTGATCTCGTCGCGCTTGCCGACCACGGCGGCTTCGGCGACGCGCGGGTTCGCGACCAGCGCCGACTCGATCTCCATGGTTCCAAGCCGGTGGCCGGACACCTTCAGCACGTCGTCGATGCGGCCCATGATCCAGAAGAAACCGTCGGCGTCGCGGTGCGCGCTGTCGCCAGCGACGTAGTAGCGATTGTGGAATCGCTCCCAGTAAGTGCTCAAATATCGCGCGTTGTCGCCCCAGATCGTGCGCAGCATCCCCGGCCAGGGCTTGCGGATCACCAGGTACCCGCCGGCGTCGGGCCGGGTCACAGGATCACCGTGATCATCGACGATGATGGCATCGATCCCGGGGAGCGGCTCGGTACAGGAGCCGGGCTTGGTGGCGGTGACGCCGGGGAGCGGCGAAATCATGATGGCGCCGGTCTCGGTCTGCCACCAGGTGTCGACGATCGGGCAGCGACCGCCGCCGATCACACGGTGATACCACATCCACGCTTCCGGATTGATCGGCTCGCCGACCGAGCCGAGCAGGCGCAGGCGCGAAAGATCGTATTTCGCCGGAATCGCGTCGCCGAGCTTCATCAACGCACGGATCGCGGTCGGTGCTGTGTAGAAAATGGTGACGCCGTGTTCCTGGCAGACGCGCCAGAAACGGCCGGCGTCCGGTACCGTCGGCGCGCCTTCGTACATGAGGATGGTCGCGCCAGCCGCCAGCGGACCGTAGGCGATGTAGCTGTGACCCGTGACCCAGCCGACATCGGCGGTGCACCAGTAAACGTCGTCGTCGCGCAGGTCGAACACCCACTCGCTGGTGAGCTTGACGTTCAGCAGATACCCGGCGCTGGAATGCTGGACGCCCTTGGGCTTACCGGTCGAGCCGGAGGTGTACAGCAGGAACAGCGGGTGCTCGGCGCCGACCCAGACGGGTGCGCATTCGGGCGGGAGGTTTGCGGTCAGCTCGTGCCACCACAGGTCACGTCCGGGCCGCATCTTCACCGGCGCGCCGCAGCGGTTCAGCACGATGACTTTCTCGATCGTCGGGCAGGCGCCCTCGAGCGCCTTGTCAACCGCGGCCTTGAGTTCGACGATGTTGCCGCCGCGCCGCCCGCCGTCGGCGGTGATCACCACGCGCGCGCCGGCGTCCTCGATGCGATCGCGGATGGAGTTGAACGAAAAGCCGCCGAATACCACCGAATGCACGGCGCCGATGCGCGCGCAGGCCTGCATGGCGATGACCGCCTCGGGCACCATCGGCATGTAGATCACAACCCGATCGCCCCGGCCGATGCCCAGCTGCTTGAGGCCGTTGGCGAGGCGGCAGACCGCGGCGTGCAATTCCCGATAGGACAAGCGCCGCACATCGCCCGCCTCGCCCTCGGCGATGATGGCGGGCTTGTCGGCGTGCGCTTCGAGGTGCACGTCCAGGCAGTTCCAGGAGACGTTCAGCTCCCCGTCAGGAAACCACTGGTAATTTGGCGCCATGGAATCATCGAGCGTCACCGTGAATGGCCGGTGCCAGTGGAGCGAGCGGCGCGCCAGCTCCCCCCAGAAGCCGACGTGGTCGGCCGCCGCATGGCGGCGCATGGCCGCGACCTCAGGGCCGCGGAGCCGGGCGTGGGCCGCAAAAGCCGGCGGCGGCGGAAAGCGGCGGTTTTCGTGCAGTGCAGATTCGATATTCTTCTGGGTCATGGTGCACCTGTTCGGCGAAGCTGCCCAAGAGGCCAGAAGGATAGCGCAACGCCGGGCGCCGCCATACGTACTGCTACTGGGGCGCGGCCGCCGCGGTCCGGTACAATCGCTGCACTTTGAGTTCCTGACAGACCCGTAGCCGGAGTAAAGACCCATGAAAGAACTGCTGTCGCGCCGTGATGCGCTCAAGACCCTGGCCCTCGGTGCGGGCACGCTGCTGGTGGCGCGGGCCGCCGGCGCGGGCGCCGCGGCGGCCAAACCCGCCGCCGCCGGAGCGCTGCCGCATGTCGGCCCGGCCGACCCCGTGGGCATGGCGCTTGCCTACATAGAAAGCGCCAAGGCCGTGGACGCCAAGAAATTCCCGAATTTCAAGCCGGAGCAGAAGTGCGGCAATTGCCTGCAAAGCAAGGGCAAGGAAGGCGAGGCTTGGGTGCCCTGCAACCTGTTCCCCGGCAAGCTGGTCAACGCCCAGGGCTGGTGCAAGGCCTACATCAAGCGGCCGTGAGCGGGCGGTGCTTCAGGCGGCCAGGCGCGCGATGCGCTCGGCCTGCCTGGGCAGCATCGCGCCAAAGCCGTGCTGGGTGCAAAACTGCGCCAGATCGGGGAGCGCGGGATTCCGGCGCCGGAGCGAGTCGCGATCGGTAGCGAGCGGCGCGTCGCAGTGAATGCGAGTCAGCGAGCGTGCGAGGAAGGCCGTCGCGCGGTGCGCGCGCAGCTTTTCGGGAAGCCGTGAGGCGCCGCGCAGCGGCAGGAAAGCGACCTGCTCGAGGTCGTCATAAAGTTCTTCGAGAGTCGCGTACCGGTTCATGAGCGCCGTCGCGGTCTTCGGGCCGACGCCCGGAACGCCCGGAATGTTGTCGACCGCGTCGCCGGTCAGCGCCAGGTAGTCGGCCATGCGTTCCGGCGCCACCCCGAAGCGCGCGGCGATTTCCTCGTAGGCGTATTCGGTTGCGTCGCTGTAATCCCAGAAGCGATCACCCGGGCCCACCAATTGCGACAGGTCCTTGTCGCGCGTGACCACCGTGACGCGCAGGCCCTCGGCACGCACCAGCGCTGCGAGCGTGCCGATCAGGTCATCCGCCTCGTATTCGCGGCTCGCGAATTCAGCGACGCCCAGGTGCCGGCAGAATTCGCGGCACAGCGCGAACTGGCGCTTGAGTTCGGGTGGCGCCGGCTCACGATTGGCCTTGTAGGAAGGCAGCAGGGCATGCCGATGCCCGAAACCGTGGCTCTCGTCGAAGGCTACCGCCAGGTAGCGCGGCGCGCGGCGCTCGATCAGGTCGCCGAGGAAGCGCGCGAAGCCGTACAGCGCATGCGTGGGGTTACCATCGGCATCGCGCTGCTCGGGCGATTGCGAAAACCAGGCGCGGAAAATATAGACCGACGCGTCGACGAGATAGACCAAGCGCCTTGGTCCTGGCAGCCGCTAGCCGAGCCAGCGCTGGATGCGCGCGTGCAGCGGGCTGCTGCGCGGAAAATGCGCCTGCAGGTATTCCATCTGGTCGGCGAGCACGCGTCGGCCCTTGAGGAAGATGTACTCGGCGTAGGTCGGCATGAACGGCACGGCGATCAGCTGCAGCTTGGCCTGCTCGGGCGTGCGCCAGGACTTGTAGTTGTTGCAGCTCCGGCAAGCGGCAACCACGTTGGTCCACACGTCGCGCCCGCCCTGACTGAAGGGGCGCACGTGATCGCGCGAGAGCTCCCGGCTGTGGAAGCGCTCGCCGCAATACAGGCACAGGTAGGCGTCGCGCCGGAACAGGGTCTCGTTGTTCAGCGGCGGTACGTAATCGTGGCGGGTGTTACCGGGATTGCCGGTATGGCCCACGGTCGCCACGATCGAGTTCACCTCGACCACGGTGCGGCTGCCGGAACGCGCGTTCACGCCGCCATAGAGCCGGTAGACCAGCGAACCGCAGGTATAAGCCACCTGCTCCTGGTGGTAGAGCCGGGCGGCCTCGCGATAGTCGATCCACTCGAGCGGCATGCCGGCGATGTCGGTCCGCAGCACCATCTGCGCCAGGCCGTGCGCGGCCGAATGCAGCACCAGGCGCGTATCGTCATCGGCAACATGCCGGCGGGGCGAAACCTTAAGACCCATCCGTGTAAGATTAGGCAGGCTTGTGCGAGAATTCAACGGATGAGGCCCCAGAGCCTCATCAAAATGGGAGTTATTTCATGCCCGTGACCATAGGCGCGCTCCGCGAGAGCGTGCCCGGCGAGACCCGCGTCAGTATCGTGCCTGAAGTGGCCGGCAAGCTGGCCGCCACCGGGGCGCGGGTGCTGCTGGAGCGCGGCGCGGGCGTCAGCGCCCAGTTCCCGGATGCGCTTTACCAGAAGATCGAGTGGGCTGACTCGGCCGCCGCCGTGCTGGCGCAGGCCGACATCCTGCTGACCGTGCAGCCGCCAAACGTGGCGCAAATCGCCGCCCTGCGCCCAGGCACCGTGGTCATCGGCTTCATGCAGGCGCATGCGCGTAGCGCCGAGGTGAAGGCCATGTGCGCCGGCCGCATCACCAGCTTTGCGATGGAACTGGTGCCGCGCATCTCACGCGCGCAATCGATGGACGCGCTGTCTTCGCAGGCGGCGATCGCTGGCTACAAAGCCGTACTGATCGCAGCCAATACACTCGATCGCTTCCTGCCCATGCTCACCACGGCGGCGGGCACCATCCGACCGGCGCAGGTGCTGATCGTCGGCGTCGGGGTCGCGGGGCTCCAGGCCATCGCCACCGCCAGGCGACTGGGCGCGGTCGTCGAAGCGTACGACGTGCGCAGCGCCACCAGGGAACAGGTCAAATCGCTGGGTGCGAAATTCATCGAAACCGGCGTTTCGGCGGAAGGTCAGGGTGGCTATGCCCGCGAACTGACCGCTGAAGAAAGAGCCAAGCAGCAGGAAGTACTCGAGGCGCGCATCGCGCTCGCCGATGTCGTGATCACCACCGCGGCGATTCCGGGCCGCCCCGCGCCGCGCATTATTTCGCGCGCGGCGGTCGAACGCATGAAGGCCGGCGCAGTGATCATCGATATACCCGCGGAATCGGGCGGCAACTGTGAGCTGACGCGCGCCGGCGAAACAGTGCTCCACAACGGCGTGAAGATCGTCGGCCCGGTAAATCTCGCCGCGCAGCTCGCCTATCACGCCAGCGAGATGTACGCGCGCAACCTGCTCAATTTCCTCAAGCCCGCGCTCGACACATCCGGCGCGCTCGCCATCGACTGGCAGGACGAGGTGTTCGCCCAGTCCTGCCTCACGCATGAGGGTACCATCAGGCACGCAGCCACCCGCAAAGCGGTGGAGGGAACATGACCGGCATAGTGGCTCTTTATATTTTTATGCTGGCCGCATTTGCCGGCTACGAAGTCATCGCCAAGGTGCCGGTGATCCTGCACACACCGCTGATGTCGGGTTCGAATTTTGTGCACGGCATCGTGCTGGTGGGCGCGATGGTCGCGCTCGGCGAGGCGCACACCGGTCTCGAAAAAACCATCGGCTTCGTGGGCGTGCTGCTCGGGGCGGGCAACGCCGTCGGCGGCTACGCAGTGACCGAGCGCATGCTGGAAATGTTCAAGGCCAGCGGCACGCGCAAGCCCGGCGCACAGCGCGGAGGCCACTGATGGCCTCGTTCAACGCCGACTCCCTGATCCAGGTGAGCTACCTGCTCACCGCGTTCCTGTTCATCATGGGGCTGAAGCGGATGAGCTCGCCGGTGACGGCGCGCAGCGGCATCGTCTGGGCCGGCGCCGGCATGGTCGTGGCGACGCTGGTCACGTTCTTCTATCCAGGCCTGACCAACTATCCGCTGATCATGACGGCCGTGGCCATTGGCTCAGCAATTGCCTGGTTCAGCGCCCGGCGCGTGGCGATGACCGACATCCCGCAAATGATCGCGCTCTACAACGGCATGGGTGGCGGCGCGGCCGCGGCCATCGCCGCGGTGGAATTGTATCGCGGCGAATCCTTGTCGCTGACCGTGGGCACGCTCGCCGTGGTTGGCGGCATCATCGGCGCGGTCTCCTTCAGCGGCAGCCTGATCGCCTTCGGCAAGCTCCAGGGTCTGATCAAGAAATCCTACCGCTTCAGCGGCCAGCAGATTTTCAACCTGGTGATCCTGGCGGCGGCGCTCCTGACCGGCGGTATCGTCGCCTCTGGCTATAGCGTTGACGCGGGCCACGTGACCGGCATCTTCGGCCTGGCACTGCTGCTGGGCGTAACGATGACGTTGCCGATCGGCGGCGCTGATATGCCAGTGGTGATCTCGCTGTACAACGCCCTTACCGGTCTGGCCGTGGCTTTTGAGGGTTTCGTGCTCGGCAACGCCGCGATGATCATCGCCGGCACGGTGGTCGGCTCGGCCGGCACGCTGCTCACGCAGCTGATGGCCAAGGCGATGAATCGCTCGCTCGGCAACGTGCTGTTCTCGGGCTTCGGTGACACGGGCGGTGCCGTTGTTGGCGGCACGGTGTCCGGCAGCATGAAGCCGATCGAAGCCGCGGACGTTGGCGTGATGATGGCGTTCGCGCAGAAGGTCATCGTCGTGCCGGGCTACGGCATGGCGGTGGCGCAGGCGCAGCACAAGGTGTGGGAGCTGTGCCAGCTGCTGATCGACCGCGGTGTGCTGGTGCGCTTCGCAATTCACCCGGTGGCGGGCCGCATGCCCGGCCACATGAACGTGCTGCTCGCAGAAGCCGGCGTTCCCTATGACCTGATCGCCGATCTGGATGAAATCAATGCCGAGTTCGAAACCGCGGACGTAGCGCTGATCATCGGCGCCAACGATGTGGTCAATCCGGTGGCGCGCAACGACAAGTCGAGTCCAATCTACGGCATGCCGATCCTGAATGCCGACAAGGCCAGGAACGTCATCGTCATCAAGCGCGGCCAGGGCGCGGGCTTCTCGGGCATCGAGAATGCGCTGTTCTATCTCGACAACACGCGCATGCTCTATGGCGACGGCCAGGCCGCCGCCAGCCAGCTGATCCAGGCCGTCAAGGCCGCCTGATCACCCGCTCGTGATACACGGGTGGCGCGCCTGCCGGCGTGCCGCCGGTGTCCGTCTGCCGCGCGCGGCACGCCGCCGCGAGCAAGTATTTCCCGTTTGCCTGCAACCATTCGCGCCACCGCGAGTATCAAAGCCAAGGCAGCGCAATTGCTGCACCGACGCCGAGACTCTTCGAACCATGCCAAAGTCAAGGAGGCTGATATGTTGCACCCTGAATTTTCCCGCTCGCTGTTGTGGAGCCCGCTGGCCGCGCTGATGATGATTGCGCCGGCGCCCGCTGGCGTAAACGCGAGCGAGCCGGCGATGATCCAGAAATCTGTCACCGTCCGCCTGTCGGATCTCGACCTGAAGCAACCCGCCGACGCCGCGAAACTCTACCAGCGTATCCGCCGCGCGGCCGAGCGCGCCTGCGGCGATGGACTGACGAGCGGGTCGCCGCTTGCGCAGCCGGTGGACCGGGACTGCGTATCGAACGCCATCGCCCACGCGGTGGCCACCGTGGACCGGCCGTTGCTGACGACCATCTACCAGCGCACTGCAGGTGCCGCGCCTGCCCGCGATCACGCCTGAAAACCAAATGTCATCAGCAAACAAACCCAGGAGCAATTCATGAAAGGCAATGCATTTGCGCGACTCATGGGCATGGGAGTGCTCGCCATTGGGGCGAGTGTCGTGCAGGCCTCG
>JAYUZI010000098.1:0-5707 GCA_043751915.1 Gammaproteobacteria bacterium
ACTCGAAGCGGTCTGTAAGGAAGCGGTCAGTATCATTTGCACGCGACAACGGCGACACCTCCGCCGGATACGCGCAAACGAAGGTCGGATCCATCAGCGTGTGCTCGGCGGTCTTCTCAAAGATCTGGATCTGGAGTTTGCCAGCCCCGTCACCGGCCTTCACCGGTACGCCCAGTCGCTCGCAGGCCGCGCGCAGGTACGGCACCTCGCGCAGGCGCGCGCGCTCGAGCTGTGGATTGTGCTCGAGGATGAGATCCTCGACACTCACGCGCCGGAAGGGCTGTGCCAGGTCGTAGGCGCGCCCCTGATAGTTCACCAGGCGCGTGCCCAGCAGCGAATCGGCCAGGCCGTGCAGGAGCCGTTCGATCAGTTCCATGAGCTCGCGGTAATCGCTGTACGCCCAGTACAGCTCGAGCATCGTGAACTCCGGGTTGTGCTGCGTGGACAGGCCTTCGTTGCGGAAGTTGCGGTTGATCTCATAGACGCGCTCGAGGCCGCCCACGATCAGACGCTTCAGGTACAGCTCGGGCGCGATGCGCAGGTACATCTGCAGATCGAGCGCATTGTGATGCGTTGTGAACGGGCGCGCGGCCGCGCCGCCGGGGATCGGATGCATCATCGGCGTCTCGACCTCGAGGAAATCGAGTGCGTCGAGCGCATCGCGCAGGTAACGGACGATCTGCGTGCGCGTGCGAAACACCGCGCGGCTCGCGTCGTTCATCACCAGGTCGACATAGCGCTGGCGGTAGCGGGTCTCGGTGTCGGCCAGCCCGTGCCACTTGTCCGGCAGCGGACGGAGCGACTTGACCAGCAGCTGCAGGCCCGTGACCCGCACCGAGAGCTCACCGGTCCGCGTGCGGAACAGGGGTCCGGCAGCGCCGAGGATGTCGCCGACGTCGTAATTCTTGAACGCCTCGTAGGCCGCGCCCAGCGCGTCCTCCTGCAGGAACAGCTGGATCGCGCCGCTCCGGTCGGCGAGCTTGGCGAAGCTGGCCTTGCCCATGACGCGCTTGAACATCATGCGGCCGCCGACCCGCACGCGCACCGGGTTGGCCTCGAGCCACGCCGCATCGCGCTCCGCGTACGTTGCCAACAGGTCGGCCGCCAACGCATCGCGCCGGAAATCATTGGGGTAGGCCGGCAGGCCTTGTGCCCGCAGCGCAGTGAGTTTGGCGCGCCGCTCGGCGATCAGATGATTTTCGTCTTCGTTTGTCACAGTCCCGCCTTCAGGCTTGCTTCCATGAATTGATCCAGGTCGCCGTCGAGCACCGAACCGGTGTTGCCGACCTCGACACCAGTGCGCAGATCCTTGATGCGCGACTGGTCCAGCACATAGGAGCGGATCTGGTTGCCCCAGCTGACGTCCGACTTGGTGTCCTCGAGCACGCGCGCCGCCGCATTGCGCTTGTTGACCTCGAGCTCATAGAGCTTGGCCTTGAGCATCTTCATCGCGGTGGCGCGGTTCTTGTGCTGGCTGCGCTCGTTCTGGCAGGCGACCACAATGCCGCTGGGCGCGTGCGTGATGCGCACTGCGGATTCAGTCTTGTTGACGTGCTGGCCGCCGGCGCCACTCGAGCGGTAGACGTCCATGCGCAGGTCGGCCGGATTGATGTCGATGGTGATGTCGTCGTCGACTTCCGGCGAGACGAACACCGAGGCGAAGGAAGTGTGGCGGCGATTGCCGGAGTCGAACGGCGACTTGCGCACCAGGCGGTGCACGCCGGTCTCGGTGCGCAGCCACCCGTAGGCATAGTCGCCGGTGATCTCGACGGTCGCCGACTTGATGCCGGCGACTTCGCCGGGCTGCGAGTCGATCACCTCGGCGCTGAAGCCGCGCGTCACGGCCCACTTCAGGTACATGCGCAGCAACATCTGCGCCCAGTCCTGCGCCTCGGTGCCGCCGGCGCCGGCCTGGATGTCGAGGAAGGCATTGTGGGAATCCATCTCACCGCGGAACATGCGCTTGAATTCCAGGGCCCGCACATGGGCCTCGAATTTCGGCCGGTCACGCTCGATATCGCTGGCGGTAGATTCATCGTTCTCGCTCTCGGCGAGCTGCAGGAGTTCCAGGGCATCGCGCACCGAATTGCAGGCGCGGTCCATCTGGGCGAGTTCCGTGCCGAGGCGGGCCCGCTCGCGGCCCAGCTCCTGGGCGCGCTCAGGTTTGGCCCAGATCGCCGGATCTTCCAGCTCTAGTCCGACTTCCTCGAGGCGTTCGCGCTTGAGGTCGTACTCAAAGAAACCCCCTCAAGGAGACGGCGCGCTCCTCGAGATCTTTCAACGTACGCTTGAGCTGTGTGACTTCCATGGTCCGGCCCGGGTGAATCCGACGGCGCGCATGGTAGCACGGACGCCGCGCCGGCTAAGGCGGCAGCAGGTGTTCGACCACCAGCTGGAGCCGGCGCTCGCCCTGGTAGTCGTTGGTGCCAAGTCGATACACCAGCCGGACCCGGCCCACCGGCAGCGGCGCCGGCCGCTGCGGATCGACACTGTTGAACGCGATGGCCTCGAAGCCGCCGCGCCCCTCGCGCGCCGCCACCTGGAACTTCAGGTGGCGTCCGGCCAGCACACGCGCCGTGCCACGCACTTCGAACACCCCGTCGAACAACGGTTCCGGAAACGCCGCCCCCCAGGGACCGCCGGCGCGCAGCGCCTCGGCCAGCGGCAGGGCGATATCCGCATCGCCGAGTTCGCCGTCGGTCTCGATCGCGTCGCTGAGCGCGCTGGCCGCCATGGCCCGCGCCACCTCGACATCGAAGGCGCGGGCAAAGCGGTCGAGATGCGCGCGCGGCAACGAGAGTCCCGCGGCCATCGCGTGGCCGCCGAATTTCTCGAGCAGGCCCGGCTCGCGCGTGGCGATGGCCTCGAGCACATCGCGGATGTGCACGCCCGGCACCGAGCGGGCGGAACCGCGCAGGTTGCGCTCGTCAGCCACCGCGAAGGCGACCACCGGGCGCCGCAGCTGCTCCTTGACGCGGCCGGCCACCAACCCCACCACACCCTGGTGCCATTGGGCATCGAACAGGCACACGCCGGATCGCTGCACGCCGCTGTCGGCCGTATGCAGCGCACGCACGGCGGCCAGCGCCTGCAGCTGCATGTCCGCCTCGATCTCGCGGCGCTGCGCATTGAGGGCATCGAGCTCGGTGGCGAGCGCCATGGCCTCGAGCGGATCGTCGCTCAGGAGGCAGCGGATGCCGATCGACATGTCGGTGAGGCGCCCCGCCGCGTTAAGGCGCGGCGCAACGGCAAACCCCAGGTCGCTCGCCACCAGCCCGGCCTGCGCGCGGCGCGCCACGGCCAGGAGTGCGCTGATGCCCGGCACGCAGCGCCCGGCGCGGATGCGCGCGAGGCCCTGCGCCACCAGCACGCGGTTGTTGGCATCGAGCGGTACGACGTCCGCCACGGTGCCCAGTGCCACGAGATCCAGCAGCGCGGCGAGGCCGGGCGCGCCCTGCGGTAGTGTGCCCTCACTCTCGAGCAGCCGGCGGAGCGCGGCGCAGACGTAGAAAGCCACGCCGACGCCGGCGAGCGCACCGCTCGCAAAACCGTTGCCCGGCACGTTCGGGTTGACGATCACGTTGGCGTCCGGCAATTCCACACCTGGCAGGTGATGGTCGGTGATCAGCACGTCGATGCCGCGGGCGCGCGCCGCTGCCACGCCGGCGTGGCTTGAGATGCCGTTGTCCACCGTGACGATGAGCGAAGGCGAGCGCTCGGCCGCGACTGCGACGATCTCCGGCGTCAGGCCATAGCCGTATTCGAAGCGATTGGGGACCAGGAAATCGACCGCCGCGAAGCCGCAGCCACGGAGCGCGCGCAGCATCAGCGCCGTGCTGGTGGCGCCGTCGGCGTCGAAGTCGCCCACCACCAGCACCCGGCGCCGTGCGTGGCTTAGCAGGAGCCGCGCAGCGTCGGCCGCGCCGCCCAGGCTCCCGACCGGAGCGAGCCGGTCGAGCGACAGGTTGAGCTCTTCAGCCGTGCACAGGCCCCGCGCGGCATACACACGCCGCAGCACCGGGTGAAGTGCAGCGCCCAGGGCACCGTCGCCCCCAGGGACGACGCGTCGCGTCAGATTCAGCATTGCAGCACCGTCTCCCACCAGGGTCGCGTGCGCCGGAACCGCCGCCAGAGCCGGTGCAGCCGCCCGCGCCCCAGCGTGTACGCACTATGCCCCGCGAGCAAGGTGGCACGCTCGAAGGCGC
This sequence comes from Gammaproteobacteria bacterium, assembly GCA_043751915.1. Lineage (GTDB taxonomy): Bacteria > Pseudomonadota > Gammaproteobacteria > Steroidobacterales > Steroidobacteraceae > FEN-1191. The sequence goes on from JAYUZI010000098.1 coordinate 4,206, forward strand.
CGCCTTGCCATTGCGCCAGCGCCGGCGCCATCCAGTCGCTGTCGAGGGCCAGGAGCGAGCGAGCGTCGGGCGCGGCGCCGAGCGCGCGCACCACGAGCAGCTCCGGCGGCGTGATCCCGCCCGGCATCGAAGCAGGCCAGCGAGCGGGCGGTGCACGGACCTCGCCGCCCTGAAGTCGCGCCAGACCGTCGACGAACAGGTCATCGGCCCAGGCCACGAACTCGTTGCCGACTGGGTCACCGGCAACTACGGCAGGCGCCGGTGCGCCACCGCCCCACAGCCAGAGCGCGTTGACAGTGAGCAATCCACGAGCGGCCCTCGCCACGTTGACCGGATGTTCGTGCAGCCACATCTCGAGCTCAGCGCCGAGCCGGCGCAGTGCCGCCGCACCCTCGCCCGCGGGAAGTCCGGCGCCGGGATCGGCACCCAGCCACTGCGCCGGGTCGTGACTGCGCACGCTCGACGCCGTCGCCATCTCACCGCCGGCCAGCAGCAGCTCGCGGCGCCCGGCCGGATGCAGCGTGTGCCCGGAGCCGGCAAATACGCGGCCGAAATCCGCTGCCAGGGCCTGCTGCTCATCGGCAAGCAGCTCCAGCAGTCCCGACGGATGCAGGCGCACCGTGTCGAGTCCGGCCACGAAATGCACCGGCGTGGCGAACCAGACCGGGCGGTCCGCGCCGAGGCCCGGAACCGCCGCAGCGGCGATCGCGGCGGCGGGCAGCGGCCGCCGCTCACGGCCGCCCAATTCCCGCCATAACCATTGCCGCCAGTCGCCACTGCGCTGCTCCGCATCGCCTTGCGCCAGCCAGCGCTCGAGCGCCGGCAGGCGCGGAAGACCCGCTCGCGTCGCCCGATCAAGGCGTGCGGGGTAGAGATCGCGGAGCACGATGAGCAGGCGCGGCACGGTGGTATCGTAACGGGCATGCGCCTGGTACTCGACAGCGATCCGCAAATTCTCACCGTACGCCGCTACGCGGCCGGCGAGATCGAGGTCGCGGGCCAGGTGGTCCGCGCGCCGTGCATCCTCAGCGCGGCACGCCTGCTCACCGACTGGGCGGTTCGCTCGGTGGCCGGGCTGGATCTGGACACCATGGCGCCCCTGCTGGCACTGCGCCCGGCAATCGTGCTCATCGGCAGCGATGCCGCCGACGCGCGCGCCAGCGGCACGCTGCGCCGGGCGCTGGAGTCGCGCGGCGTGGCGCTCGAGGTCATGGGCCTGGGCGCGGCCTGCCGCACGTACAACGTGCTGGCGCAGGAGCGGCGCGAAGTGGTGGCGGGATTATTCCCCTAGACCCGATCAGATGCCGGGTGCGGCGCGCCGCAGGTACACCGGAAGAAGACACAGGACGGAAAGATCGCTCAACCAACCAACTATCCGAAGCTGACAGAATCGAATAATTGTCACTGCCTTGTTTTTGTTTTTCGAACTTTTTTTCTTCTTCTCTGGACTAATCAGCTCTTCCCCTGTTGCCCTGTGTCTTCTCCCGGTGCGCCTGCGAGGC
>JAYUZI010000099.1:0-5740 GCA_043751915.1 Gammaproteobacteria bacterium
CTACGTGCTCGGGCTCTCGCACGCACTCAACATTGCTTTCTTCACCGCGCTCGCCGGGAGCGGCGAGACCGCGCCGCGCCTGGTGCAGATGTCGAGCACCACCTTCGATGCGCAGTTCGATATTGCCGCGAAAGTGGCGCAGGAGAGCCCCGAGCTGTATTTCGAGATCCAGCGCCTCAATGACTACGGTGCCGAATCTCTCGACGCACTGGCGCGCGCAATCGAAAGCCTGCGCAGTGCGGTGCACTCCGGTGACCAGGTACGCTTCACCGCGTTGATGCGCGCCGGCCAGGAATATACGCAGGGCCGGCGCAGCGTGACGCAGCGGCGCGCCTGATCAAAGGGCCCTATTGGCACGTTTCAGGCCGGCAGCACCTCCGGGCGGAGCTCCCCCGACAGTTCCATGATGACATCGACGGGCGGGCCGGCACGCCGCGCGGCTTCCCGGATAGTCTCCGCGCTGTCGGCTTCATAGAGACAATAAGTCTTGCGCTTGTCCGCTGTGAGGAAGGAGTAGAGCCACTTGGCGCCAGTGGCCGCGTTCACCTCGCCGATAGCCTTGATGTCACTGGCCGTCGGGTTCAACGCGTCGGCAAAGGTGCGTTCGATCAGAAATAGGGGCATAGGTATCTCCCTGGCTGTAACCGGTGCTACGGTGAAATATTGCGAAGGTCATTCCGGATTGCGTAGGCTGCTGCCTCGGTCCGATTGGCGGAATTCGTCTTGTTCAGGATACTGCGAACGTGGGTGGCGACGGTATTGAGACTGATGGCGAGGACCATCGAAATGTCCTTGTTGCTGCGTCCGAGCGCGAGCAGTTGCAACACCTCGATCTCGCGTGCGGTCAGGCCGTCCGGAAAGGCAGCAACGCCATCATTATGCGGTCCGGATCCGATCTCTTCGACCAGCGCCGTCATTCCAAGCCGCGCCGCGAGCTGCTCCGCGTCGCGGAGCAAAGAGCGCCCGCGGGTCAGGTCACTGGCCTGGTCAGAACGCATCAGCAGGGTGCCGTAGTGAAATAGCGTGCGCGCGAGCCAGGGCCATGCCGCCATGGTTTGGTTCATATTGAGCGCGATCTCGAAGTGTGCGCGGGCACGCTCCGCTGCGTTGTCGGTCGCCGCCAATATCGCCAGGTACAGATCCGTCGCTCCGAAACAGGCCGCGCGGGGGTGATTCGCCGCGCCGCCGGCGTATGGCAGCAGCAATGAGTAGAGCACCGCGGCGCGCTGGCGATCGCCGAGTCGGTAGCAGGTCTCCGCGCAATACACCAGACAAGTCAGGAACATGTCGTCACGCGGAATGGTGCGGAAGTCGTCCTGCGCCAGCCGTTCGAACCAGCGGCGCGCATCTTCATTCATGCCGAGTTCTGCGCAGATCAGCATGAGGCCCGGTATCCACGCGTTCGCCGCGCCATTGCGGACGAAGTCCCTGACCGTGGGTTGCAGCGCGCGTAGCCGACCCAGGTCTCGATTCAGCACGAACATCTGGGCGCTGAATACGCCCTCGGCGTCGGCACTACGCATTTTCAGGCCTGATGCCAGCAGCGCGTCACTATTCCGTTCGGCGGTCCGCCACTCGCCGCGCAGCAGCGCAAGTGTCACCTCGGCACAGCGTACGTAGTATTGGTGAATTCCGAATCGAGCGACGCTGATCTGACGGTAATCCGTGAGCAAGCGTTCCAGTTCGTCAGGTTGCGCAGCCTCGAGCAGGTGCAACGCCTGCCAGGAATACGCGTCGCTCAGTGCTTCATCGTCGCCGCCGCGCCGCGCCGCCGCCAAGTATTGGGTGCCAAGGGCAAGGCGGACCTGCAGCGATCCAGGGTCTGCGCGTAGCGCCATGATCGAAAGCTTGATGCAGGCGCACAGTGCATCGCAGTCGGCCAGACGGTTGGCCATTGCGACGGCTGCTACTGTGAGTGGCTCGATGCGCGTGTGGTTCAGGGTGCTGCGCAGCGCATTTGCCAGCGCGGCGAGTGACTTCGCCCGGGCGACGCTATCACCGGCTGGCAATGCAGTCAGGGTCTTCTCCAGCAAGGGAACCAGATGGGCTTGCGGCCCGTAGGACGTCGCCCACATGAGGTGCGTGATCACATCAGCAAGCAAGGGGCTGCGCAGCCTGACAGCGTGCTTTACGCCTTGCAGCAGCGCTTCGGTTGCAAGGGTCGTGTCCCCCAGCAAGGTGAACGCGCAGCCCTTGCGGAAGTAGACCCGCACGATTCGTTCGTCCGTATCGTTGGGTTGCAACGAGAGCATGGCAAGAACGCGGTCGTAGTGGGCAATCGCGTCCTCATACGCGCACATCTGCGTCGCCCGCTCCGCGGCTCTGAGACCAAAGCCGACAGCCTGTTCCGAGTATCCGAGTGGAGCGGCTTGGTAGTAGTGATGCGCGATACTCGAAAGCACGGGTATGGTGTCAGTTCGGTGAATGTCTACCAGTGTGTCACCGACCCGCCCGTGGAGCTTCAGACGTTCCAGCGCCGGCAGTTCGTCATAGAGCACCTCGCGTATCAGTGCGTGCGTAAACTGATAGCGACCATCGCTGATCGGTTCGATGAGTCCTGTGTGAGCGGCCGCCTCGAGACTTTCGAGCACTGCCTTGAAATCACTTTGAGCTGCCGTCGCGAGCTCCGTCGCTACGAAGTGCCGGCCGAATACGGATGCTACGGCGAGCAGTTGGTTGCAGGATTCAGACAAATAGCTCAGCCGGCGACCGATGGTCTCGCGCACGCCATCGGGAATCCGGATCCCAATGAGATTTACGTCATGGTCAGCGCCCTCCCTCTGGAGCATCTTCAGCAGCTCGATGACGAATAGCGGGTTGCCGTCGGTTTGCTGGTAAATCGCGTCGACCGCTGGCCGCGGCAACAAGATACCCAACACCCGATCCGCAAGTTCAGCAATCGAACTCTCGGGCAGGCCCGTCAGGCGGACGCGCTCGACGCCGGCCTCGCGGCTCAGATCTCCCAGCGTAGCGAGCAATGGACCTTTGCGTGACACTTCGACATCGCGATAGGTGCCGATGATCAGCACGCGGCTGCGAGCCAGCTCCTGGCTGAGAAACTCCAGCAGCGAGAGCGAGGGCGCATCCGCCCAGTGCAGATTGTCGAGAATAAGCACCAGCGGGACACGCTCCGCGGCGCTGGCCAGGAATTGCGCGATGGCGTCAAAAGTACGAAACCGCAGGTGATCGGAAGTCACCGGGTCTGGCGATGGGCGCGCATCGGTGCGCCCGGCGAGGCCTTCAAGCCCGGGAACGATCGCGGCGATGTCCCGAGCCTGCGCGGCCGGCATCAACCGCAGCTCGCTCTCCGAAGAAGACTGAATGTACTCGCGCAGGATCTGCACCCAGGGCCAATACGGGGGCGCACCGGCCTCCTCGTGACAGCGGCCCCACAGCGCGAGGGCGCCATATTCCTCGGCGATATGCGCGAACGCATCCGCGCACCGGGTTTTTCCGATCCCTGGCTCCCCGGACAACAACAGCAGCTGGCGCCGTCCGGCGATCGTCGCGGCGAGTAACGTGCGGTAGCGATCGAGCTCCCGGGCACGTCCCACAAACGCGTGATCAAGCTTGGAAACTTTGGCGGTGCGAGTCACGGGGCGATCACAGTCTTGTGCTGCCGGCTGCCTGGCACCGTGAATGTACGCCAGTTCGCGCAAGAAGCCAGCACCGGCTGCGGATCGCTCCGGGCCGGTGCTGGCAACGCCATCTTCAGGTGCGCCGCTCAATTCTTCGGTCAATTCGGCGCTAGAGTCACCGGCACTTCGGTCACCGAGTCGACCGGAATATTATTGGCCTGCGCTGCCAGGCGCACCGCCGTCTCGCTCGGACCTTCATAGATGCAGTAGGTACGTGTCTTGTCCGCGTTGGCGTACGAGAGCAGCCAATGCACCTTGAAGCGGGCATTGGTGGCAACGATCCTGGCCTTGCCCGTGGCGTCGAGTCCATCGAGCGCGCCGGCGGGAAAGGTGCGTTCGATGAGAAAACGGTGCACGGAGTGACCGGCATGCCGGACTGGTGCCGACGCCGCGGGGATGTCCGCAGCGGATGCGTGAGTCCAGAGCAGGACAGGCAGCAAGGCGATGAGTGATCTCATGTGATTCTCCGGCTAATGGTTGCCACGGCTCAGCCGCCGGGCTGCTTGTCGCAGGCAACAAGCGAGTTCCAATCGGCGAAGCTCCCGTTCGGATTGCTCTTCCAGGCCCAGACGTGCAACTCGAAGAACGCCGGCAGTCCGTAGCGATTTGGCGCACCGACCAGGTTCATCAGGTGACCTTCCAGAACCGGTGGACTGCCGTCCGGGTGCAACGTGGCCCACTGGCCGGCGAGGACGATGAACTCAACGCCGACCAGCCGTACCTGCCCGCCCGGCAGCGGCTCATAAATCAGCGCCTCCGGCTCAGAGGCATTTACAACCCCATCCCCGATGCGGGGCGGCGGCAGGCCAGCGCCGAGCGGCGGCAGAATAAAGTGCACGCCCATCGCCCCGGAGTTGGGTCCGCTCACGCAGGGCGTGCCCGGCACCCAACCTTCGGCGATGGCGACGTTGACGTCCTTAAATCGCTCCGTCGCTGCGCGCACTTTGTCGATCAGCGGTGAGGGGGTCTTCGGCATGTCAGCTGCCGCTGCCGCGAACGGTAATCCCAGTGTCAACAGAACGGTCATAAAGCGGAAATTTCTCTTCATGGCTTGTCTCCTTCGAGCGTCGTTGTGATTTTGCAGCTCCAGGGAAAGGGTATCGACGGTGCTGGATTGCGACCATCGCCAGAATTGATGAGTACAGGTCCGGTCTCCCCGATGTTCTGGCGCGACCGACGTCAATCAGCGCGTGATCCGCTGTCCGTCCGGATATTCAGATGTCGATCAGCATGCCGTCGCGGGTCGTGCCGTGGCCGCCGCAGTAGTCGGCGCGCACCAGCCGGATGCAGGGCTGGTAGTACGCGGCCAGGCGCTCGCCGCGCACGTCGGGTCCGCAAAGCTCCCCGGTTTGCCCAGTGCCGGCATCGACGGCCAGCATGAGATACAGCAACACTTCGTGATCGGCATCGAGCGGGTCGGTCTGCACCTATTCCACACGAACCTTGCTCGGTGCCGTTGCCCCCGGTTGCGTCAGCGACAGCGTGGCGCCGACGAGGTCGTGGCCCGACCGTACCTTGCCGCTTGCCAGATGGATGCGAAACACCGTTCCGGCGACGTCCAGGCCCAAGATCCGGTCCGCACCGCACTGCCCTGCCACGGGTGTCGCGCACAGTACGACGCTCAACGCAATGAATGCCGGGGTTCCCATGCGATGGGAAAGTACCGGGGAAGCTGATCCTCGCCTATCACCTGAATTGGTGAGGTCGCGATCTGTCTCAGCGCCCCACGCGTCGCCGCAGCAGCAGCAGGAACACGGGCGCGCCGATCAGCGCGGTGATCGCGCCGACCGGTAACTGGCGGGGCGCGGCGATGGTGCGGCTGGCGATATCGGCGAGGCACAGCAGTGCGCCACCGCACAGTGCCGCGCCCGGCGCGACCAGGCGATGGTCCGAAGTGCGCAACGCCAGTCGCACCAGGTGTGGTGCCACCAGCCCTACAAAGCCGACGGGACCAGCGGCCAGCACCGCGAGCGAAGTCAGTGCGGCGGCGACCAGGAACACCACCGGCCTTGCGAGGCGCGCATCGAGGCCCAGCACGGCGCTGCGCATTTCACCGGCGGCCAGCACATTGAGCGCGCGGCCTCCCAGCAGTGCGACGACCA
>JAYUZI010000100.1:0-5451 GCA_043751915.1 Gammaproteobacteria bacterium
GAACCGCGTCGCCTGTGGTGTTCGATAAGCGGGCTGGGTTACCTCTCGACCCTAAGTTGAAACACCCCGGGATCTAACTTTGCTGGCAGCATTGTGCAGATCTGCCCCGGGCAGAAAGCCTTACCTGCCGCAGGAAGTCCCACTTGTTGCTCTGGTCGAGAGCAACGGTTCGCACCGGCATTGCGGGTGACGCTTCTTCTTCTACCAGGCGCACCTGTGTGAGCCCGACTGCCACCACCCCTGCCCAATCGAGACCGGCCCTGCGCCGGGAACTGTGGATGCGCCGCGCCGCGCAGCCGCGCGCGGCGCGCACCGCTGCCGAACGCCTGATCCGTGCGCACCTGGCGCATGCCCCCTGGCTCAGGCCTGGCATGAGCGTCGGCCTGTACGTATCGCGGGATTCGGAAGTCAGCACCGCGCCGCTGCGCGAGCTGGCCCGGCAGCGTGGCTGCCGCGTCTACCTGCCGCGCATCACCGATTACCTCGCGCACCGGATGTTGCTGGTTCCGGAGCCAGGCACAGCGCTGCTCCTGAACCGCTATCGCATCGGCGAACCGCGCGGCGGCGCGCACATCGCGCTGCCGGCCCTGGACCTGGTGCTGACGCCGCTGGTCGGCTTCGACGCCGCCGGCAACCGGCTCGGCAACGGCGCCGGTTACTACGATCGTTTCCTTGCGCCCCGCCTTGGACGCAGTGGCAGGCCAGTGCTTATCGGCATCGCCTTTGAATGCCAGCGCCTGCCATCACTCACGCCGAGGGCCCATGACGTGCCGCTCGATGCGGTGATTACCGAATGCGGGCTCCATTACTTCCAGCGGAGGACCTGAACGGTGGCTTGCTGGCTGCTCAAGACCGAACCGGCGACTTTCGGCATCGACCACCTCGCGAAGCTCCCGCAGCGCACTTCGCCCTGGGATGGCGTACGCAATTACCAGGCGCGCAACTTGCTGCGCGACGGCGTGCAGCTCGGCGATCAGGCCTTCCTCTATCACTCGAGTTGCGCAGCACCGGGCATCGTCGGCATCGTCACGGTGGTGCGCGCCGGGTATCCCGATGTCAGCGCGTTTGATCGGCGAAACAAGCACTTTGACGCTGACAGCGATCCGCAGTCGCCGCGCTGGTACGCGATCGACGTGCGACTCCAGCGCCGCTGCCAACGCATCATCACGCTCGAGGAACTGCGCGCGCATGCGCACGGAAAACTGCGCGACCTCACACTCCTGCGGCGCGGCAACCGGCTCTCGGTGATGCCGGTTAGCGATGCGCACTGGCAGTTCATCCGGTCGCTCGAGTGACTGTGCGTGGGTTCACACCGACGGCTGCGTGACGTACGTGCTTGTTTTTTTATGTCTCGTGTATATACTCCGTCCCCGGACTAACCTGATAAATGGAGATCATTCATGGCTAAGGCAAAGAAGAAGGCCAAGAAGAAAGCTGCGAAGAAGAAGTAAAGGCCTTTACTTCAAGGTGCGTGGGAATAAAATCTCACACACCTGATTCAAAGCTAAGACTGTGCCCGCGCAAGCGGGCACAGTCGTGTCTGGAGGCTGGAAACATGGCACTTTCAGCACAAGAGAAGAAACAACGGGTCGCCGCCGCCGCACTCGAATACCTGCGCGACGGCATGGTGCTGGGCGTCGGCACCGGCTCCACGGTCAACGCCCTGCTCGATCAGCTCGGTCCCTGGAAGACCCGGCTGCGCGGCGCCGTCTCCAGCTCGGAAGGCAGTACCGCCCGGCTCCGCGCGCTCGGCATCGAGGTGCTCGACCTCAACGCGGTGCCTGACCTGGGCATCTATATCGACGGCGCCGACGAGGCCAACCCCCGGCGCGAGCTGATCAAGGGCGGCGGCGCCGCCCTGACGCGCGAGAAGATCATCGCGGCCGCGGCGCGCACCTTCATCTGCATCGTCGATGACACCAAGCTGGTCGAGACGCTCGGCCAGTTCCCGCTGCCGGTTGAAGTCATTCCAATGGCGCGCGAACTGGTGGCCCGGCAGCTCGCGGCGCTGGGCGGGCGCCCCGTGTGGCGCGCAGGCATCATCACCGGCAACGGCAATCAGATACTCGACGTCCACGGCCTGCACATCAGCGCGCCGCGGGTGCTCGAGAACGCGGTCAACCAGTTGGCAGGAGTGGTGACAGTCGGATTGTTTGCCGCGCGCCCGGCGGATCTGCTGATCGTCGGCACGGACTCGGGCACCCGCACGATCTGAGGGCTAGGAGTTGCCGCCTGCCACCGGCAGACCCTGCGCATGCCACTGCAGCATGCCGCCCGCGAGGTTGGCGACCTTGCGGAAGCCGGCGCGCTCGAGCATTGCCGTGGCCTGCGCCGAGCGCCCGCCCGCACGGCAGACCGTGACCACCGGTTGCTCGCGATCGAACTGATCCAGGCCGGCGGCCAGGGTTCCGAGCGGCAGGAGCCGCGCACCGGCAATGTGCCCGAGTGGGCCGTTGAACTCCCCGGGCTCACGCACGTCGATCAACTGCAAGGCGCCGGCGTGCTCCTCGACCCAGTGGACCGGAACTTCCCAGAATCCCGCGTAAGTGCAGGCGAGCGGCGCCCAGCCGCGATCCGCGTCGCCGGCGTCGGCCACCTCGGAATACCCGCACTGTCGATTCGCCGGCACGGCGATGTCGATCTGCCTGGGGTGCGGCAGCCCGAGGTTGTCCATGTAGCCGACGAAGTCGGATTCGCTCAGCGCGCCGCCGAGGCGCGGATTGAAGGCGCGCTCCTCGGCGACCGAGGTGACGGTATTGCCGCGGTAGTCGTGTCCGGGGTACAGCAGGCAGGCGTCGGGGAGCGTGAAGATCTGCTGGTGGATCGAGCGGTAGATGGCACGCGCGTCGCCGCCCTGGAAATCCGTGCGCCCGCAACCACGCACCAGCAGGCAGTCGCCCGTGAATGCCATGCCGAGGTCGTCCATCACCAGCGTGATGCAGCCGGCGGTGTGGCCGGGCGTCGCGCGGACGGTGAGGGCGTGGCGGCCGCAAGCGATGGTCGCGCCGTGCCCGGCGTAGCGATCCGCCCGCTCGGCGCCCGAATGCGCACCGGCGACAATCTCGCTGCCGTGGATCTGCTTGAGGCGCCAGGCGGCCGTGACATGATCGGCGTGCACGTGGGTGTCGACGGTGGTGCGCAGCGTGAGGCCGAGCTCGCGGATCAGGGCGCTGTCACGCTGCGCCTGTTCGAACACCGGATCAATCAGGATCGCTGCACGCGCCGCAGCGTCAGCCAGCAGGTACGTATAGGTCGAGGAGACCGGATCGAACAGTTGTCGGAACAGCGGCATGAATGGCTGGGGGACTAGGATTCGAACCTAGGTTAGCGGAGTCAGAGTCCGCGGTCCTACCACTAGACGATCCCCCACCCGTAACCGATAGCCGCTGCGCGCATTGGCCGGGCCGCGCGCCAAGCGCCCGCCGCCCGGCCGCGCGAATTAACGCTTCGAGTACTGCGGGCCGCGGCGAGCCTTGCGGCGCCCGACCTTCTTGCGCTCGACCTCACGGGCATCGCGGGTGACGAAGCCGGCCTGGCGGAGCGGTCCGCGCAGCGTTGAATCATATTCCATCAGCGCGCGGGCGATGCCGTGACGGATGGCGCCAGCCTGGCCGGTGATGCCGCCGCCGCTGACCTGCACCGTGATGTCGAACTTGCCCATCATCTGCACCAGCTCAAGCGGCTGGCGCACGATCATGCGGCCGGTCTCGCGTCCGAAGAATTCATCGAGCGGGCGCTCGTTGACGGTGATCTTGCCGGTGCCCGTCTGCATGTAGACGCGGGCGGTGGAAGTCTTGCGGCGGCCGGTGCCGTAGTCGGGTGAAACTGCCATGGGCTGAACCTTCGGTGCTTACAGTGCGAGCGGTTTGGGTTGCTGGGCGGTGTGCGGGTGTTCCCCGCCCGCGAACACGTGGAGCTTGCGGAACATGTTCCGACCCAGCGTGTTCTTCGGCAGCATGCCCTTGATGGCGAACTGCAGCGCGCGTTCCGGGTGTTCCTTGAGGAGCTTGCCCAGGGGAATCGTCTTGAGATTGCCCAGGTACCCGGTGTGATGGTGATACATCTTGTCGTCGAGCTTATTGCCGGTGACGGCAATCTTCTCGGCATGCAGCACCACGATGTGGTCACCCATGTTCACGTGCGGGCTGTAGTCCACCTTGTGCTTGCCCTTGAGGCGGTGCGCGATCTGCGTGGCCAGGCGCCCCAGCGTCTTGCCGCTGGCGTCGACCACATACCAGTCGCCACGCACGGTGGCCGAATTGGCGAATATCGTCTTCATGATGCTTGCGAAAACTCCAACCTTAAGGCGCTGGGCGGGTTAACAAACCCCCCGGGGCCGGCACGGTGTTGTTCCGGAAAAATGGGCGCGGAAGTGTACTGAAGCCCCCTCCGCTTTGCAAAGCGCTGATCGGCCGCCCAAACCAGCGGGGCGCGGGGGACCGCAAGCTCTCTATAATAGGGTCATGGAAGGGCCCCGGGCGCCGGTCTTGACCGTCGATACCCTGCTGCAGGCGGCGGACAACGCCCTGCGGGCGCTTTTTGCCCCGGCCAGGCCCAATCGCACCCCGCCCGGCCTCCCAGACCCCGCCCCCCTGGCGGAGGTCGAGCGCCGCCACGTGGCCGGTCTGATGCGGGTCAACCATGCCGGCGAGATCGCCGCCCAGGCTCTCTATCACGGCCAGGCCCTCATAGCGCGCGGAGCCCAGACCCGCGACTTCCTGCTGCAGGCGGCCGCCGAGGAAGGCGACCACCTCGCCTGGTGCGAGCAGCGGCTCACAGAGCTGGGCGAGCGTACCAGCCTGCTCAATCCCCTGTGGTATGCGGGCTCATTTGCCATCGGTGCCGCGGCCGCCGCGCTCAGCGACCGGTTGAGCCTGGGGTTCGTCGCCGAGACCGAACGCCAGGTCGAAGGTCACCTGGCCGAGCACCTCGAGCGGCTTCCGGACACCGACTTGCGAAGCCGCCGCATCCTCGAAACCATGCAGAGCGACGAGATCGCGCACGCCCATGCGGCGCTGTCCAGAGGGGCTGCCCAATTGCCGTTGGTGGTGCGTCAAGCCATGGGAATGACCTCGAAAATCATGACCCGGCTCGCCTACTGGATCTGACGATTTCATAAAAACCTTGCAGGCAGCGGGACTTATGTAATAAAAAGTGGGAATGAACAGTCTGTCACAGGAAAAAAGCACACGCCCTATGGAAGAGAATGTCAGAGCATTGAGCGACATTCCGGCAATCAACCGGTTTCTGAGCTACTGCCGGGTCCGGACCGTACCGTCCAAGACCGTGCTGATCCACGCCGGTGACCTGCCCGATGTCCTTTATTACGTCATCAGCGGCTCGGTCGAGGTGATGATCGAGGACGAGGAAGGCAACGAGATGGTGCTTGCCTACCTGAACAAGGGCCAGTTCTTCGGGGAAATGGGCTTGTTCTACGAACAGCCGACGCGC
>JAYUZI010000101.1:0-2635 GCA_043751915.1 Gammaproteobacteria bacterium
CGCCGATATCGATCGCTGCTGCGAACGGGTGAATCGGGGATAGATCCCGCGCACCGCGGGACCGCTTCGCATGAGCCATGTGAGAACGGCGGTGAGAAAGTCTGCCACGGTAGCGGCGGGATAGTCCCGCTGGCGGCGGAGTAAAACTCTGCCAGTTATGCCCTTTCTGGCATCAGGGAGGGCGGGGGCATTTTCACCGTGGAACTGTATCTGAAGGTCCGTCTCGCCATGCGGGACGGGATGAGTGCGCGCGAGGCGGCAAGTCATTTTGGGATTTCGCGCGAGAGCGTGAAGAAGATGGTGAGCTTTTCGGTGCCGCCGGGGTATCGGCGGACGGCGCCGATCAAGCGTCCGAAGCTGGACGGGTTCACCGAGATCATCGACCAGTGGCTGCGCGACGATGTCGGTCAGCACCGCAAGCAGCGTCACACGGCCAAGCGGGTTTTTGATCGGCTGCGGGACGAGCACGGGTTCACCGGCGGCTACACCATCATCAAGGATTACGTGCGCGAGCAGCAGCGCCGTCAGCGGGAGATGTTTGTCCCGCTGTACCACGCGCCGGGCCACGCTCAGGCTGATTTTGGCGAAGCCCTGGTGGTGATCGGCGGGATCGAGCAGAAAGCCCACTTCTTCGCACTCGACCTGCCGCATAGCGATGCGAGCTACATTCGGGCCTATCCAGCGGCAACGGCTGAGGCCTGGGTCGACGGCCACGTACACGCTTTTGCTTTCTTCGGCCGGGTGCCGTTGTCGGTTCTCTACGACAACGACAGATGCCTGGTGGCGCGCATCCTGCCGGATGGCACGCGCAAGCGCGCCCGCCTGTTCAGCGGGTTCCTGTCGCATTACGTGATCCGCGACCGCTATGGCCGTCCCGGTAGAGGCAACGATAAGGGCAGCGTCGAGGGTCTGGTCGGCTGGGCACGGCGCAACTTCATGGTGCCGCTGCCGCGTTTTGCGTCGTGGGACGACTTCAACGCCTGGCTGGAGGAGCGATGCAGCAAGCGTCACGCGGACATCCTGCGGGGCCATACCGAGACGATCGGACAGCGCCTCCAGCGGGATCTGCAGGCGATGGCGGAGCTGCCGCCGGCCCCCTTTGAGGCCTGCGAACAGGCGAGCGGCCAGGTGAGTTCGCAGTCCCTGGTCCGTTACCGGACCAACGATTATTCGGTGCCCGTGGCCTATGGCCATCGTGATGCCTGGGTGCGGGGCTATGTCGATCAGGTGGTGATCGGCTGCGGCGGGGAGATCATCGCCCGCCATCCCCGGTGCTATGGCCGCGAGGACATCGTCTTCGACCCGGTCCATTACCTGCCCCTGATCGAGCAGAAGATCGGCGCGCTGGATCAGGCTGCACCGCTGGCCGAATGGGATCTGCCTGAGGAGTTCCAGACCCTGCGGCGGCTGATGGAGGCGCGGATGATCAAGGCCGGCCGCCGAGAATACGTTCAGGTTCTGCGGCTGCTGGAGAGCTTCGGAATGGAAGACCTCCATGTCGCGGTCAAAAACGCGCTGCGTCTGGGGGCGGTAGGATTTGACGCCATCAAGCACCTCGTTCTGTGCCAGGTGGAGCAGCGTCCGCCAAAGCTTGACCTAAACGTCTACCCCTATCTACCGCGCGCCAATGTCGGCCAGACCTCGGCCGCCAGTTACATGTGCCTGGTGTCGAGGGATGCCGCATGACCGACGCGCCAAAGCTACTTCTGGCTCATCACCTCAAGACGCTGAAGCTGCCGACCGTCCTGCGCGAATACGACAAGCTCGCCCAGCAGTGCGCCGCCGAGGGACTGGACCATGTTCAATTCCTTGCCCGGCTGGTGGAGCTGGAGCTGATCGATCGCGAGCGGCGGATGATCGAGCGCCGGATCAAGGCCGCCAAGTTCCCCACGGTCAAAAGTCTGGACAGCTTCGACTTCAAGGCGATCCCCAGCCTCAACAAGATGCAGGTGCTGGAGTTGGCCCGCTGCGAATGGATCGAGCGGCGCGAAAACGTCATCGCCCTCGGGCCGAGCGGCACGGGCAAAACCCATGTCGCGCTGGGCCTGGGGCTGGCCGCCTGTCAGAAGGGCCTCGCCGTCGGCTTCACCACCGCCGCCGCCCTGGTCCATGAGTTGATGGAGGCGCGCGACGAGCGGCGGCTGTTGCGCCTGCAAAAGCAGCTGGCCAGCCACAAGCTGCTGATCATCGACGAACTGGGGTTCGTGCCGCTCAGCAAGACCGGCGCCGAGTTGCTGTTCGAGTTGGTCTCGCAGCGATATGAACGCGGCGCCACGCTGATCACCAGCAATCTGCCGTTCGACGAGTGGACCGAGACCTTCGGGTCCGAGCGTTTGACCGGCGCGCTGCTGGACAGGCTGACCCATCACGTCAGCATCCTCGAGATGAACGGCGACAGTTATCGCCTCGGCCAGAGCCGCGCCCGGAAGTCCCGGGTCGAGGCAGAAGCCCAACAATAAAGACTGGCCCGCGTGGGCCACAGCGTCCTGGCGCGCCCCGCCTGTAAGGTGAATGCGCGCGCCGGGGCGATCACCCTCGTCCGCCTGCCGCGAGTGTGCCGTCGTGCTCGCGGCCGTCCAGGACGCTACGCGCCGCTACGCGGGGCCCTTCGGGCCTCCTTGACCGCCGCTGCGCG
>JAYUZI010000102.1:0-2762 GCA_043751915.1 Gammaproteobacteria bacterium
CGCCGCCGCCCGCCGCGCAGCAGCGGTGCCTGACGCCCGGACCTCGCTGGTGCACGGGTTTCCCGCCTATGTGGGCCTTGGCAGCAACCTGCAGGATCCGGTGGCGCAGGTCCGCGCCGCATTCGATGCGCTCGCCGGACTGCCCCGGACCCGACTGGTGGGCCGCTCATCTTTATTTGGGTCGAGACCCATGGGACCGGTCATCCAACCCGATTTCTGCAATGCCGTGGCCGGGCTGCTTACCGAGCTCGACGCCGCAACGCTGCTCGAATCACTGCGCGCCATCGAGCAGCGCTGCGGGCGCATGCGCCACGTCGAGCGCTGGGGGCCGCGCGTGATCGACCTGGACCTGCTGGTCTACGGCGAGGAGTGCCGCGCCGATGCGCAGCTGACGCTGCCGCACCCCGGGCTGGCCGAGCGCAACTTCGTGCTGCAACCGCTGTGCGAGATCGCGCCGGACCTGCTGGTGCCCGGTGTTGGCCGTGTCGCGGCGCTGGCCGCGAGGCTATCGGCCGACGGCCTATGGAGAATCGCGTGACCCGGCCGCCGGCGAAGTCCGCGGTCGGCCGTGTCGCCACTCGCGCTCACCGGTTCATCGTGCTCGAAGGCCCGATCGGCGTGGGCAAGACCAGCCTTGCGCTCAAGCTCGCGGGCAGCCTCAACGCGGAGCAAGTGCTCGAGCAGGCGGAACAGAACCCGTTCCTCGAGCGCTTCTATCGCAACCCGCGCGCGGGTGCGCTGCCTGCGCAGCTTTATTTCCTGTTCCAGCGCGCCCAGCAGCTGGCTGCGCTCAGGCAGCAGGATCTGTTTGCGCCGGTCCGCGTGGCCGACTATCTGCTCGACAAGGACCGGCTGTTCGCGCGCGTCACGCTCGATGACGAGGAGTTCCGGCTCTACGAGCAGGTGCACGAGCGGCTCGCGATCGACGCGCCGGTGCCGGATCTGGTCGTCTATCTGCAGGCGCCGGTCGACGTGCTGATCGAGCGCATCAATAAGCGCGGCATCCGCTACGAGCACTACATCGAACGAGCCTACCTGGAGAAACTCAACGCCGCCTACGCGCGCTTCTTTCATGAGTATGAGGGCGCGCCGCTCCTGATCGTCAACGCCGCGGCGATCGATCCGCTCCACAACGAATCGGACTACGAGGAATTGCTGGGCGCGATCAAGCGCATGAAGCAGGGGCGGCTCTACTACAATCCGCTGCGCCATGGCGCGTTGTAGCCCGCGACGGGCGGCCAGGCCCCTGCACAGTTGCTTGTAGGGCTCCAGTCCGTCATCCTCACCACCCTATGTATACGCAGCTGCAGCAGCGTGGGTCCGATCATCCGCCGGTGACGGTCAATACACTGGCGCAGATGCGCGCGGCCGGTGAAAAAATCGCCTGCATCACGGCCTACGACGCCAGTTTCGCCGCGCTGGTCGATGCGGCGGGCGCGGATGTAGTGCTGGTCGGCGATTCGCTCGGCATGGTGATCCAGGGGCACGACACCACTGTGCCGGTGACCATGGACCAGATGGTCTACCACTGTGCCGCCGTGTCGCGCGGCCTGCACCACGCTTTCCTGATGGCGGACCTGCCGTTCGCGAGCTACACCTCGCGCGACCAGGCGCTGACCAACAGCGTGCGGCTGATGCAGGAGGGTGGGGCGCGCATGGTCAAGCTCGAAAGCGGCGCCTCGCAACTGGAGATCGTCGAGTACCTCACCAGTCACGACATTGCAGTGTGCGCGCACCTGGGGCTGAAGCCCCAGTCGGTGCACAAGACCGGGGGTTTCCGTGTGCAGGGCCGCGAAGGCATCGCGGCGGCACGCATGCTGGCCGATGCGCGCGCCCTCGAGGCCGCCGGCGCCGACCTGCTGCTGCTCGAGTGTATCCCCGCGGCGCTGGGCGGCGAGATCACGCACGGCGTCCACGTGCCGGTGATCGGCATCGGCGCCGGCCCCGACACGGACGGCCAGATCCTGGTGCTCTACGACGTGCTGGATATCACGGCTGGGCGCAAGCCGCGCTTCGTGCGTAATTTCATGACTGGCGCGGGCGATTGCGCGGTGGCCGTGGCCAACTACGTGGCGGCAGTGCGGAGCCGTGCCTACCCCGCGCCCGAACATTGCTTCTGAGCCGGCGCTGACGATGGAAGTTGCTACCACCGTCGCCGCAGTGCGCGCGCGCGTGCGGGCCTGGCGCGCGGCCGGGCTGCGCGTCGCGCTGGTGCCGACCATGGGTAATCTCCACGCCGGGCACCTGGGCCTGCTGGCGGCGGCGCGTTTCCGCGCTGATCGGGTCATCGCCAGCGTGTTCGTCAATCCGCTGCAATTTGGCCCCGCCGAGGATTTTGCGGCTTACCCGCGCACGCTCGCTGAAGACCAGGAGCTGCTGGGCGAGGCGCACTGCGAGTTGCTGTTCGCGCCGACGGTAGCACAGATCTACCCGGACGGCGGCGTGCAGGCAACGCTGATCACCGTGCGCGGGCTGTCCTCGATCCTGTGCGGCCAGTTCCGGCCGGGTCATTTCGACGGCGTGGCGACCGTGGTGGCGAAACTCTTCAATATCGTGGCGCCCGACGTCGCCGTGTTCGGCGAGAAGGATTTCCAGCAGTTCACCCTCATCCGCCGCATGACCTGCGACCTGCAGTTGCCGGTGGAAATTGTCGGGGCGCCGACCGTGCGTGCGCCAGACGGACTGGCGCTCAGTTCCCGCAACCGGTATCTGTCGGCGCAGGAGCGCGCGATTGCGCCCTCGATCCATGGCGCGCTCCAGGC
>JAYUZI010000103.1:0-4262 GCA_043751915.1 Gammaproteobacteria bacterium
ACAGCGCTCCCGGGCGGGCAGTGGCGCATCGACACGGAGCAGGGCGCCGTGACGGCCGAGCACGTCATCAACGCCGCGGGTCTGTGGGCGCGGCGCGTCGGTCGCATGGTCGGGCTCGACCTGCCACTGACACCAATGCAGCACCATTATCTCATCACCGAGGACCTGCCGCTGCTCGTCGCGCGTGCGGATGAAATGCCGTGCGTCACGGATCTCGAGGGCTTTACCTACCTGCAGCAGGAACGCAAGGGCGTGCTGCTGGGCGTCTATGAGCGCAATCCGCGCCACTGGAAGACTGAAGGCGCCGAGTGGGATTTCGGCATGGATCTGATTCCCGAGGACATCGACCGCATCAGCCCCGAGCTCACCATCGGTTTTCAGCGCTTCCCGAGCCTGCTCGAAGTCGGCATACGCAAATGGGTCAACGGCGCCTTCACTTTTACGCCGGACGGCAATCCGCTGGTCGGCCCGGTACCCGGGCTCCGCAACTACTGGGCCGCCTGTGGCTGCATGTCTGGCTTCTCGCAGGGCGGGGCCATCGGCCTGGTGCTCGCCAACTGGATCGTCGACGGTGATCCGGGCGCGGACATCTTTGGCATGGACGTCGCGCGTTACGGCGCGTTTGCGAGCAATGACCGCTATTTGCGCGAGACCACCGCGCAGTTCTACGCACGGCGCTTCGTGATCGCCTATCCGAACGAAGAGCTGCCGGCCGGCCGGCCGCTGAAGATGACGCCCAGTTACGACGCACAGCAGGCCGCCGGCGCCCGGTTCGGTGTCGTGTGGGGCATGGAGAGTCCGCAGTTCTTCGCGCCCGGTGAAGCGGAATTCGTCGATGAACCGACGCTGCGACGTTCTGCCGCGCATCGGTTCATCGCCGCCGAAGTGGCGGCGACACGCAACGCGGCGGGCCTGCTCGACACCGGCGTCTATGCGCGGTACGAAGTTACGGGCCCGGGCGCAGAGGGCTGGCTCGATCGGCTGCTCGCCAATACGCTCCCGGCGCTCGGCCGGCTGCGGCTGGCGCCCATGCTGAACCCGCAGGGCAAGCTGATGGGGGATCTCACGGTCACGCGGCTCGGCGCCGAGCGCTTCTGGCTGGTGGGCTCTTACTACCTGCAGGAATGGCACCTGCGCTGGTTCCGCGATCACCTGCCGCCCTCCGGAGTCAGGCTCGACAACTTGTCGGAGAGCTGGCTGGGATTTTCGCTCTCCGGCCCGCGTTCGCGCGACATTCTCGCGGCGCTGACAGCCGCGGACGTTTCCAATGCGGCGCTCCCGTTCATGGCCGCGCGCGCCCTGGATGTGGGGTTTACACAGGCCATCGTGGCGCGCGTGTCGCTGACCGGAGAGCTCGGCTACGAAATTACCGTGCGCGCTTCCGAGCAGAAGGCGCTTTGGGACGCATTGCGCAGCGCAGGTTCCGGGTTCGGCATGCAGCCGATCGGCATGCGCGCGCAGGACAGCCTGCGGCTGGAAAAGGGCTACGGCGTGTGGTCGCTCGAGTTCGCGCAGTCCTACACCGCCGCGATGTCCGGACTCGATCGCTTCATCGCCTTCGACAAGGGCGAGTTCATCGGCCGCGCCGCAGCGCTCGAGGAGAAGCAGAGTGGGCCGGCGCAACGGCTGGTGCTGTTGTCCGTGGAGAGCCCCGATGCTGACGTCACCGGGTACGAGCCGGTCACAGCGGGCGACCGGCGTGTCGGCTTCGTCACTTCTGGCGCCTATGGCCATCACGTGCGGCAGAGCCTGGCGCTCGCTTACATCGATACGGCGGTCGCTGCGAGGCCGGTGCCGCTGACGGTCGAGGTGGTGGGTGTGCCGCGTGCAGCCCGAATTCTCGCGGAGCCGCCGTATGACCCGCGTGGTTTGAAGCCACGCAGCTAACTGCACGGTTGGAGGGCGGGGTCACTGCAAAAGGCGATCTAAGTTATTGATTAACCGGACGTTCTTGGCTGCGCTGACAACAATTTCTCGGTAGCTCAACAAGTTGGCGGATTTTGCCGTGTCGAGTGAGTGGCTACACGGTGATGGATTGCAGCAGTTGCAGTGCGTGTTTCTGAGTTTGATTGGGGATCGTCGTCATCTGGAAGGTCATCGCTGCGGTGGCGCCGGCAGAGGGCTGGCAGGTATTGCGCACGATGGTGGATAGTTCTTGCAGCAAGGTGCGGAAGCTGTGCGCCTGCGAGCCGTCCGGCAAGGAATGAGTGGCCACTTTTTCCAGCGCCGCTTTGGAACGCTGCGCGGCGGCCACCGGATCGCGCCGGGTTTTTCGCTGCAGGTCCTCATCCGCAAACATCAACTCGCGCCAGGCTTCGCGCATGTGCCACTCGACATAGTAGGCAAGCATGCACAGGAAGATATGGGCACGCACTCGAGTCTCAAGCCGGTGGTGGATGGGACGGATATGCAGATCGATGCTCTTCATTGAGCGGAACGCGCGCTCCACTTCGGCGAGCGCTTTGTAGCTGCGCACCGCTTCGGCGGAGTCCATCTGCTTTTTCGGCACGCTGGTGCGGATGATGTAGATGCCATCGAGCGCAGCTTCAGCAGCGATTTGTGCGTCGAGTCGTTGGAACTCCAAGCGGTGATCCTCGATGGTGAGCGCAAACAGTTTTGCCACCTTGTACTTGTTCACGACCTTGCCAACCCGGACACCGATTTTGTCCTCCCCGGTGAGGGCGCCGCCCTCGACGCGGCTGCGGATCTTCGTAAGTTCCTTCTCCGTCGCCACCAGCAGCGCCTCGCGCTTGTGGCCTCGCAGTCGCCCCAGATCGGCGTTGCGACAGGCCATCAACCGCTCGTTCGGATAATCCGGATGCGCAAACTCCATGAGATTGCGTTCATCGAACAGACCCAGCTGCAGGGCGCCGCTGTGCACGAGCGCGCGGATCTGGACGCTCTTCAGCGCCGTGATCCAGGCCAGGCCATCGAGGGATCGCAGTGAGTCGATCGCCTTGTGCGAGATCATCCCGCGATCACCGACGAGCACCAGCCGCTCAAGACCAAAGTCCTCGCGCAGTCGCTTCACTTGGTCAGGCAAGGTCTTCGCATCGCCGGTGTTGCCCTCGTACACCGAGATGGCGACCGGGCAGCCCGCTCGGTTGGTGAGCAGGCCATAGTTCACTTGCAGCGTATTGCGCTTGCCGTCGCGACTGTAGCCGATCTTCGCCAACGGACAGCAGCAGCCTTCGAAGTAGCTGGAGCTCAAGTCATACAGCGCCAAGCCGCCTTCGGACAGATGCCGAGCCGCGAGCTTTTTCTGGACTTTGCCCTGCCGCTCCAACAGCCAGTCCATGGCCGCATACAGATCGTTCTCATCCAGGCCAGCGACGCCAAACTCCTCCGGCAAGCTCGTCGTGTGCCACCAGCGCGTGGTCGCTAACTTGGTATGCGGGGATAAAATCCGCGCCGCCACCATCGCACACACCGCATCACGCTCTGGGCCGGGGCGCGAGGCGATCAGGGACTCGAAGCCCAGCCGTTGCATGGCTACACGCACCGCCTGGACGGCGCCATGCGGGCGCGAGCGGATGGTCTGCCAAAGCGCCTCGACCGGGCGCACACTCTGCCCCGAGAGCACCGCGCGGATCGACTCGATTTGCTCATCCGACAGCGCAGAAAGGTTGGCCAGCGTGCGTTTGCGAACCTTCTTGCCCTCGCGGTAGGATTCGCGCAAAAGATACGTGGGGCGCGAAGTGCGGTTCGGTACGCCATCGATATGCATGGCTACAGGATGCCATACCAACTCATCAAATACAACCACGATTCGCTATTTACATGGCTACATTATGCACCAGAAACGATCACGCCAAAACGCGAAGACCCCGCATTTGCAGGGCATTCAGCGTGCAAACATCATTTATGCGGGGAAGAACTTCCGATTAACAGATCTGAAATAACTTCGGCGCCTAGCCATACGTCCAGGAATACCTCCGAAAAATATTCTCCAATTTTCGCGACGCGGCCGGGACTGTAACGATGTGGCTTCGCCTGTTGAGCCGCTCAGCGCCACTGATCTGCAGGGATTTGCACCGCGATTCACCGGTTACAATATATTGAATGTCCGAATCGCGTTAGACTCCGGCCAGTTCAACATTTCGTCGGCACTTGTAATGTGTAAAGGACGATGACGTGAATTGGTCCAAGCGAGTAATAGGCCCCATGACCTGGCGATGCGTGCTGCTCCTCGGCGCAGGCTTGGCGATAGCCCATGCGGCGGCGCCACCGCCCCCGCCACTGGCGGCCGAGCACCTGTCTGT
>JAYUZI010000104.1:0-5213 GCA_043751915.1 Gammaproteobacteria bacterium
GCGGTCCTCATCCGTTGCTCACTCCCGCTCACGGCCGTGACTCGGCAAATTCCGCGACCTCGCCCACGATCAGCAAGGCCGGCGCCCCAACGGCCGCAACCGCGGCCAAGGCGACGATACTGCCCAGTGTACCGGCTATCACTCGCTGTCCCGGAAGCGTAGCGTGCTCGACGATCGCCGCGTGTCGCTGCGGCGGCGCACCCTGCTCCAGCAGGCGCGCGATGATCTGCGGCAACTGCGCCGCGCCCATGTAGAACACGACGGTCTGGAGCGGCGCCGCAAGCGCGCGCCAATCGAGCGCCGCGGCGGCCTCGCCCATCGCCGTGACGAAGCAGACCGACTGCGCAACGCCCCGGTGGGTCAACGGAATGCCGGCCGCGGACGCCGCACCCAGCGCCGCGGTGACGCCGGGCACGACCAGCACCGGTATGCCCGCCTGCGTCAGCGCCGCGAGTTCCTCGCCGCCGCGCGCAAACACCATGGGATCGCCGCCCTTGAGCCGGGCCACGCGCTGGCCGCTGCGCGCGCGCTCGATCAACAATTCGTGAATGCGTTGCTGCGTAGTCCGGTGCCGGCCCGGCTCCTTGCCGACGAACACGCGCTCCGCATCGCGCCGCACGCGCGCCAGCACGGCCGCGGGCACCAGCCGGTCGTACAGCACCACGTCGCACTGCTGCAGCAGCTGCTGGGCGCGCAGCGTGAGCAAGTCCGGATCTCCGGGGCCGGCACCAATCAGCCACACGGCGCCCGCTCGCGTCCCCAGGCCGGGCGCGAGCGCCGCGTCGAGTTGCGCCGCGAACCCGGCGTCGGCCGCGGCGGCGTCGAGCCTGGCGGCGAGCAGCTGCTGCGCGAGCGCGCTGTCGAAGAAGTCTTCCCAGAAACGCTGCCTCAATGCGAGCGCCGGCAACGCCGCTCGCACCTGTGCGCGGCGGTTACCGGCCTCGCGCGCCAGCTCGCCCAGGCGCTCGGGCAGGATCGCCTCGATCTGCGCACGGAGCCGCCGCGCCAGCGTGGGCGTCGCGCCGCCGGTACCGATAGCGACGATCACGGGCGAACGGTCGACGATCGCGGGCATCAGACAACTGCTGGCGGCCGGGTCGTCGACCGCATTGACCCAGATGTTGGCGGCGCGGCCGGCCGCGCTGACCTGCAGATTGACTTCGCCCTGGTCGGTGGCGGCGATCGCCAGGACGCAGCCATGCAGATGGGCGGGTTTGAAGGCCGCGGCGATGTATTCGGTGCCCGGGCGCTGGCACAGCTCGGCGAGTTCCGTACAGCGTTCCGGGGTGACGATCCGCAGCAGCGCGCCCGCCTCCTGCAGCAGCGCCGCCTTGCGCGCCGCGACGGCTCCGCCGCCGACGAGCAACACCCGCCGGAGGCGCAAATCGAGAAATACGGGCAGATAGTCCATTTGGGCCAGTTTCCGGGTATGGCTATTATCTGTCCGGCTACTCATAACTATGGCGCATAAGAGACGGACCTGACATTGCGGTGACTTGCCCGTCGCAGACTGCGGCACAATGAGCGCATGACCACCCGTTACCCCCCGACCCTGCGCCGGCTCCGCCAGGACACGCACGTGCGCGCCCTGACGCGCGAAATCCACTTGCAGCTTGAACAGCTCATCCAGCCCTGCTTTGTCGCCGAGGGCGGCGGCGCGCCGCAAGCCGTGCCTGGATTGACAGGCGTGATGCAGGAAACGCCGGACTCGCTCCTGCGCCAGACCGAAGCTGACCTGCGCGCGGGCGTTCACGCCTTCCTCTTGTTCGGCGTGCCACGGGCGCGCTCCGAACGGCAGATCGACTGGTCGTTCACGGCCGGGCAGGTGCGCGCGCTCAAGGAGCGCTTCGGCAAGGACATCTGGCTGGCAACCGACGTGTGCCTGTGCTCTTCCACGCCGCACGGGCATTGCGGCGTGCTCAACCGCGAAGGTGATCACGTCGATAACGACGCCAGCGTGCAGGAACTGGCCGCGGCGGCGCTCGCCTACGCACAGGCCGGCGCCGACTGCGTCGCGCCGAGCGACATGATGGACGGCCGCGTCGCCGCGATCCGCGCGGCGCTCGATGGCAATGGGCGCGACCGCACGGTGCTTATGAGCTACTCGGTCAAGTTCCAGTCCAACCTGTACGGCCCGTTCCGCGTGGCGGCGGATTCGGCGCCCAAGCAGCAGAGCGCGCTGCGCGATCGCACCAGCTACCAGCTCGACCCGGCGCGCCCGGGCGACGCCTGGCTGTGTGCCGAACGCGATGTGGCCGAGGGCGCCGACATCCTCATGGTCAAGCCCGGCCTTCCTTATCTGGATCTGCTGCGCGAGCTGTCGCGCGAATTTCCCCTGCCCTGGGCCGTGTACCACACCAGCGGTGAATTCGCGGCGCTCGAGGGACTGGCCGCGCAGGGACTCGCGCCACGCGCCGCGCTTCATCGCGAGATCCTCACCGCGTTCAAGCGCGCCGGCGCCAGCATGATCATCACCTACGGCGCCCGCCACGCGCGCGAGCTGCTGGGCCTGTGACGCGCTCCGAGGAACTGTACGCACGCGCCCTGAAAATCGCCCCGGGCGGCGTGCATTCGCCGGTGCGCGCCTTCCGCAGCGTGGGCGGCACACCAATATTCATGACCGGCGGACAGGGCGCGCGGCTGCGCGATGTCGACGGCCGCGAGTATCTCGATTTCTGCATGGCCTTCGGACCCATGATTCTCGGCCACGGCAACGCCGCCGTGCGCGAGAGCGTGATCGAAGCGCTGGGCCGCGGCTGGAGCCTGGGCACGGCCGAGCCCTACAGTCTGGAGCTGGGCGAATACATCACCAGCCGCATCCCCTGGGTGGAGAACCTGCGCTTCGTGAATTCCGGCACCGAAGCGGTCATGTCGGCGCTGCGCGTCGCGCGCGCGGCGACCGGTCGCTCGAAGATCCTGAAGTTTGAAGGCTGCTACCACGGCCACGCCGACGCCATGCTGCTGCGCGCCGGCTCGGGGCTCGCCGATGCCCCGCTGCCCGACAGCGCCGGTCTGGGCGCGCTCGCCGCGAGCGAGACCATCGTCGCGCCGCTTGACGACGAGGCCGCGCTCGAAGCCGTGTTCGAGCGTCACGGCCCGCAGATCGCCTGCGTCATTATCGAACCTTTGCCGGCCAATTACGGCCTGCTGCCGCAGCGTGGGGAATTCCTGCGCCAGATCGCCAGGCTCGCGCAGCAGCACGGCGCACTGCTGATTTTCGATGAAGTGATTTCAGGTTTCCGCGTCGGCTTCCAGGGCTACGCGCCGCTGGCCGGCGTGACCCCTGACCTCGTCACCTACGGCAAGATCATCGGCGGCGGCTTCCCCGTAGGCGCTTACGGCGGCCGCCGCGACCTGATGCAACTGGTGGCGCCGGTCGGGCCGGTGTACCAGGCCGGGACGCTGAGCGCCAATCCGGTAGCCATGTGCGCCGGACTGGCAATGCTGCGCGCCCTGAGCGACGGCACCGTGTACGCGCAGCTCGAGGCGCGCGGCGCGCAGCTCGAACGCGAGCTTGCGTCCGTGCCCGGCCTGATCGTGCAACGCAAAGGATCTATCTTCTGGCTGTGCCTGGCCGGCGCCGATGGCGCGGCGCGGCGCCGCGGCGCTGGCAGCCCAGTGCTGCGCAGCCCCGCGCATTACCCCGAGGGCTGCGCGCAGCGATACGCGGCCATCTACCACCCGTTGCTGGCACAGGGCATCTATCTGGCGCCCAGCGCCTTCGAAGTCGGGTTCATCTGCGCGGCGCACACCAGCGCCGATATCACCGAGCTGGCCACGGCGATCCGCGCCGCCCGCGGCGCGCCGTCGGCATAGCACACCGCCCGGGTTCAACCCGATTGTGTGACGTGCGGCACACTGCCGTGATCCGCGCCGGCACCGATGCATTCTGTCGCATCGGATCTGTGAACCCGTTTGAGGCAACTTTCTGCGCCGGGTCACACATTTACGGCAATGAACCCGGAGACTTGAACAATGGCGAGCACTGGACAGAGCAGCCAGCGCGCCGGCCAGGAAGCGCGTACCACGACGGCACCGACGACGGGCAGCCGCCGTCCCGTGCTGTATCTCCTCTCCAGCGATGACGGGTTGCTGATCGAGCTGGGTCCCCTGCTCGGCAATCGCTATCGCACCCGCCCGATCGATTCCGCCGAGCAGCTGGAACCCGCCGGCGACGTGCCCTGGGCGATGCTGATAGACGCCACGACGCGCACCGACGCCCGCGCCCAGGCCGCGCGGCTCGAACAGCAACATCCGCTGGTGCCACTACTCATCGTCTGCGCCGCGGGCACTGCCTCTGACTGGGCCAGCGCGCGCGCGCGCGGCATGGTCAGCGCGGTCATTGAACGCGACACACTGCAGACTGTCGCGTTCGCCGACGCGCTCGCGACCGTTGACCGGCAGCTGTCCGCCAGCGCACCCGAAACACCCCTGGCATCTGCGCCCGCGCGGCGCCGTCCGGTGGCGCTCCGCTGGCCTTTCCTGTTGCTGATTGCAATTGCCATTGTGTTCGCCGCTTCCCTGGCCTGGCACCTGCGCAGCGGCAGCCCAACCGCCACGGCACGCACCAACACACCGCACCCGATCCAGGCCCTGCCTGCGGCGCCGGCCGCCACGGCAGCAATCGCACCAGCCGCGGCGCCCGCTGCAGTGATCGCGCCCGCGCCCGCGCCGCAGCGCCCGGTGCTCGAACTGTTGTCGGCGGCCCGCGTGGCCTTCCGCGAGGGCAAATCACTCATGCCGCGCGCGGACGAGCCGCCGCGCGGCGACAGCGCACTCGAGCTGTACACCCAGGTGCTGGCCCAGGATCCGCAGAACGAAGAGGCGCGCGATGGCCTGCACCGGTTGTTCACGGTGGCGCGCGCGCGCCTCCAGTCTGATCTGGGCACCGGCAAGCTGGACGAAGCCGGCCGCCTGGTCGCCGCCTTTCGCAACGCGGGCATCGTCCGCGATGAGCTGGCAGCCTTCGATGCACAGATCGCCGCGGCGCGGCCGCGCTGGCTGGTCTCGCAGGTGCGCGCGGCAATCGCCAGCGGCGACGCCAACACGGCAACCCAGCTCATGGCGCAGCTGGCCGCCGGTGGCGGTGATCGCGGCGTGCTCGCCCAACTGCGCCGCGAACTCGAAGCCAGCAATACCCAGAACACGCTGGCGGAACTTGCGGCCCGCGTGCACACGGCGATAAGCGCCGGCGCGCTGCTGAACCCGGATCC
>JAYUZI010000105.1:0-3695 GCA_043751915.1 Gammaproteobacteria bacterium
GCCATCAGCTTGGGATCGCGCCGCCCCGAGAAGCGAACCGCAACGTCGATGCGCTCGGCCCCCAGATCGACGATTCTCTCGTTGTACTGAATCTCCAGATTCAGCGACGGATAGCGCGCGATGAATGCCGGCAGCTCCGGTAGCGGCAGGTAGCACCCGAACATCGCGGGCACGCCGACCCGCGATCGGCCCTCCACACCTTCACGTAGCCGGCGCATCTCATCGTCCGCGACCTCGATTTCCGCCAGGATTCGCTGGCAGCGCGGCAGGTAGCTCGCGCCATCCGCGGTCAGCGTGACACGCCGCGTGGTGCGGGCGAGCAGCGGAACGCCCAGGTGGCGCTCCAGCGCCCGAACCTTTGCACTGGCGACGGCGCGCGACAGCTCCAGTGAATCCGCAGCCCGGGTGAAGGAGCCGAGCTCCGCGACCCTGGAGAAACAGCGCATGGCGTCGAGCTGGTTCACGTTGCCTCCTATTGTCAATTATTACCTACCGATATGTCATCCAATAGGCTTTTTATCAAGTCAATAGAGATGGGTAGTCTGGCCACCGGGTTCACGAGAAGTGTCCGCGGAGAGTAAGATATTTCTCATAGACAGATCACCGCTTGCGGTACTCGCAGCCCTTGCGCTGGTGGGATTGTTGGTCTGGTCGAATTAGCGTCAGGCACGCGGCCTGCGCGAAGGATGAACGGCGATGCGAGAGGCGAACCTGGTGTACCCGATGTTTGCGATGGTGGTCCTGACCGCCAGCGTACTGGTCGTACTGTTTCGCAGTCGGGTCCGCGCCGTGCGCGCCGGCGAAGTCGGCACGTCCTTCTTCCGGACCTTCCAGGGCGGGAGCGAGCCGGACAGCTCGGTCAAAGCGGCGCGCCAGTTCAGCAATCTTTTCGAAGCGCCGACTCTTTACTATGCAGCCTGTCTCGCGGCCATGCTCGTGCACGACTCGTCGGCAACCGCCGTGGCGCTGGCCTGGCTCTACGTCGCGGCCCGGGTCGCGCACGCCTGCATCCATCTGGGACCCAACCGGCTCCGCTACCGCGTTCGAGCGTATTTCATCAGTTGGGTGATACTCGCGACCCTCTGGGTACATATCGTCGCCCACACCGCCTGGGGACTGGAGGGCTGAGGTCGCCCGGGCTGCCGCGGGCCGCTATCGAGGCGTTCTAGGTCGTCTGGATAGGCAATGCCGCCGGCCATCCGGCCGCGCGCGCGAGCGATGCATGCGATCACACTGCTCGGCGCCCGTCAGCTGCGACACGACTTCGAGCGACTTGCACCTTCTACGCAGATCCATATCGTGCCGCCGCTGTGTCCGGTCGGCCACTCCGCCTACAACTACTCGCGCGGCGCCGAATTGGTTGAACGCGCGTACGGGACGACACGCGATTGGTTAGCCGCGGGTGGGCTGACGCGGCAGGACTTCCCGGGCGAGTTATCGGTTCACGCGCACTGATTAATTGAGCGCCTTCAACGCGTCGAGGACCGACAGTCGGCAGCGGTCGATGGAATTTGAGATCGTCTCGGCATCGGCGTCACGCACGCCAAGCGCCTCCCAGTGATCGCGCCAGGCGTCGTGCAGCTCTGTGGCGCAGTGCAACACTGGCGCCGGCATCGCGGCGCTGAAATCGGCGATCGTCTGCACGTAGACCCAGCCCGTACGCGGATTGCCGCGCACCGAGTCGTGGTCGTAATGGGCGTGATAGACCACCTGTTGCATCTCGCCCAAAGAAGTCAGCAGTTGGAACGACGCTTGGCGGATGTTGCGATTGTGTTCGCTGCGCTCGTTACGCCATGTCGAGTAACTAAAGCTCGCAAGAGCCACGGCGAGGCTGATGATCGCGACTGCATTGGCCCTGAGCTGCCGGCTAATCGACATCATGGCACTATCCGGGGGATCGCGGTTGTCGCTACGGTTGAGCCCCCAATTCGTGGCGTTGCAGGAAATCGCCATGCGAGGACTGCGCTGCAATAATCGGGCGTCCCGTCCGGTCTACTTTGGAAGGATAGCTCGGAGATGACGATGCGCGAGATGACAGGGCCAACGCCCCGGACGAGCGTCGAGGCGCCAAAGGCCGGCGCCGCCCGATCAATGGCGCTCCGGCGGCGTCTGGCGGCTCTGCTGCTTGCGTGGTTCGGGCAGCTTGGGGTGATGGCTGGCGCTGCAGCCGACAGGCCTGCGCTTCCAGAGTTCACGCATTCGGCCGCTGGGGATTGGCTCAACGCGATGCCGCTTCGAGCCACGCAGCTGCGCGGACATCCCGTGCTGGTCGAATTTTGGACCTTTGGTTGCAGCAATTGTCTTGCCTCGATGGATTGGATGCGCTCGACCGCGGCGCGCTATCGCAGCTTGGGCCTCACGGTCATCGGCGTCCACACGCCGGAACTGCCCGGGGAATACCAGCATAACGCGGTGCGCGCTGCCGTATCACGGCTCGGGATTGACTACCCCGTCATGATCGACGACGACTACAGCTACTGGCGCGCACTTGGTAACCGCTACTGGCCGGCATTTTATATCTTTGACGCAGAAGGTCACTGGGTTGCTACGGCGATCGGTGAGCTCCATCGCGGCGAGCCGCGCAGCGATGCGTTCGAGCAGGCTCTGGTTCAGGCCCTGAGGCCGTCGGCCCGGGAACTGGCAACCCCAAAATAAAGGCGGCATAACTTTAATCGCCCCATGGTCGGCAGCGATTCCTAGCCCGTCGTGCGTAGAAACCCGTGCCGGCGCTTCTCATGCGGGGAGTTGTGCCTGCCGCTTGCGCTAACAATTTCGGCAGGACCGCTTGTAGGGGCGCTGCGGCTGGTTGGATGGCTACCGGATTGGTAATCCGTGTCCGCCGGACTGAGCTGGCAACTTCGTCGTTGATCCGACGTCGGGCCAGAGCTCGGGAAGGGTCCCTTTGAGCCGATACCGGATCACCGGTTGCTCGATTTGCCACACCGTGATCCAGAGCCGCTCGGCGGAGCGGTCTGACTTGAGATCGCCATCGATGAGAGACAAAATCGACGTCAACTAAGGATAGCGACAGCCGCACCGCGGCTACCTAAGCGCGCCCGACAATGCTGGCGGTATGCCGGTGCTCGTGATCACCCAGCTCGTGGACCCCGAGGTGCCGCCCGGTGACTGGGACGATCCCTCGTACACCACCACGTCCAACGACAGCGACCGGTTCTATTACACGGGCGCGACAGAAACTTCTAGGAAGTGGGCTGCGGCCGACGGCTGCCGGACACTCGGTTCCGAGGCGGCCTTCGACACGGGATACCCCCAGGGCTGACTGGAGACGCTACTGCGCCGCGCACGGCTCGGCGCTGGCCGACCGCGCTCGCCTGTCGTGCGCCGATGGACCATGGCTACGATTTTTCGTGGTTGTGGAAACTCGTCACGGGTTTCTTCGATCAGATGTAGCCGCGCGCGGGTGGGCGCTTCGCAGCTGTGTCAAGTCGAGGTGGCCCAGTCCGCGAATGCTCGCGCGGCATCCAGATAGTTGTGGGTCACGTCCGTGTGGGCATCTTCCTGCCTCGGCGCCCGTTAGCGTCCGGTTCCCGATCTCGCCCGTGCGCTTTGCCCACGGCCCTTTGGTATCGCTGCCGCAGGTTGAACGGCAGTGGCGGGGAACTGGCACTGAACGTGCCAAGCGGGCCGTACGGGTGTCGAATGCTGAGGATCGGTTTGCCGCATTCGGCGGTCGT
>JAYUZI010000106.1:0-9674 GCA_043751915.1 Gammaproteobacteria bacterium
ACGGGCTTTTCGGCCGCAGTGTCCGGAATCACGATGCCGCCTGGTGAGGTGCGCTCTTCTTCGAGACGCTTCACGATCACGCGGTCATGAAGAGGACGAATCTTCATGGATCAAACTCCTTAATATTTGTTTTGAACAAACCGGCTAGCCGGGATCTGGTATTCAGCCCAACCGGGAGAGTGTTAGCACTCTCCCCTGGTGGCTGCTAATGATAGGGGCAGTTTCGCAAGATTCAAGTGGTAAACCCGCTAGAGCTCCGGCGCCACTGTTAAATAAGGCCAAACGGGTGGCCCCGATCGTGCGGTGCCGGTGGACCAGTTGCCAAACCTCCGTCAGGGGTTCAGTCTTGCCTGAACGGGGCCATGTTGCGCTGCAACTTTACCAATCTGCCTGAGCAATTGGCCGCCCCTAAATCCAGACCCATTTCTAGGGAGCCGCCCATGGCCAGACAACGCGAAATCTTCGGAATCACAGCCACCCTTGCGGCACTCGCCCTCGGGGCCCTCGGCGGCTGCGCCACGGAAACACATCAAACCGTGGAGGTCAGCAAGACGGTTGCGGCCAGCACCGCTTACAACGGCCCACGCAGCGCCATATCGGTAGGCAAGTTCGACAACCGTTCTGCTTACCTGCGGGGCATTTTCTCCGACGGAGTGGATCGCCTCGGCGGCCAGGCCAAGACCATCCTCGTTGGCCATTTGCAGGAGACGGGGCGCTTCAATGTACTGGAGCGTGAAAACATGGCTGAAACTGCCGACGAGGCCAAGCTGAGCGGCAAGCGGCAGACGTTGCGCGGTGCGGACTACGTGATCACCGGCGATGTGGTGGAATTCGGGCGCAAGGAAACCGGCGACCAGCAGCTGTTCGGCATACTCGGCAGCGGCAAGAAACAAACCGCCTATTCCAAGGTGACGCTGAACGTCGTTGATGTGACGACCTCCCAGGTCGTATTCACGGCTTCCGGCGCTGGCGAATATGCGCTCAGCGACCGCGAGGTGATCGGCTTCGGCGGCAGTTCGGGCTACGACTCGACGTTGAACGGCAAGGTGCTGGATCTGGCGATTCGCGAAGCGGTTGACCGCCTCGTGGACGGCATCACGAAGGGAACCTGGCAGCCCGCGAAGCCGGAAAAATGAAATCTGCCGCAGTGGCCATCGCGGTGGCCCTGCTCGCCGGCTGCGTGACGCCGGAGCCGGCCCTGTATTCATGGGGCGGTTACGAGCAGCTTATTTACTCAAGCTACAAGAACCCCGGCAGCGTACCGCCGGAAAAACAAATCGAGCAGCTGGAGCAGGATTACCAGCAGGCGCGATCCAGCGGCAGCCACCTGCCCCCGGGTTGGCACCTGCACCTCGGGACGCTGTATGCGCAAGTCGGCAAATCGGAACAGGCGCAGCAGGAGCTGCAAACCGAGCGAGCCACGTACCCCGAGTCGGCCGTACTCGTCGACCGCCTGCTCGCCAACATGAAGAAATGAATATGAATATTCGCATGGCCGGGCTGCTCATTACCACGATCACGCTGTTGCTCGGCGGTTGTGCGACTCCCGCTGCGTATGACTACTCCAGTTTCCGGGCGCACCCGCCGCGCTCGATCGTGGTGCTGCCGCCGCTCAACGAGAGCACGGACGTGAGTGGCCCCTACACTTACCTTTCGACGGTTTCCCAGCCGCTGGCGGAGCTGGGCTATTACGTCTTCCCGGTGGCTGTGGTCGATCAATACCTGCGCGAGAATGGCATGCCCACAGCCGGCGAGATGCACCAGATCCCGCCTCGCAAGCTGGGCGAAGTCACGGGCGCGGATGCCGTGTTGTACCTCGACCTGCAGCAGTACGGCAGCAAGTACCAGCTGGTCTCGTCCAACACCACGGTCGAGGTCAAGGCCAGGCTGGTTGATACGCGCAGCGGGCAGGTGCTGTGGGAAAACCACGCGCTGGCGCAAAACAGTTCAAACAGCAGCCAGGGTGGATTGCTGGGCCAGCTGCTGGCAGCTGCGATCTCGCAGGTGGTCAATTCCAAGACGGATGCTGCGCACGCCGTGTGTCGCATGGCGAACGTGCAGCTGTTCGCGACTTCGGGCCGCGAATTGCCCTATGGACCGTACAGTCCGAAATACCAGAAAACCCAGTAGTAATCGGGTTTGAAACCAGTGAACCGCTGATGTGGTCAAACGGGACTGGGGACACATGACGGCCGTGCCTTTTCGGGCTATGCTCCATGGTTCCCAGACCGTTTTCTCAACCTAAGCTGTTGATTGTGTGAGTTATGCTGAAAGCGCACCACCTTGAGGCAATGGCCGGACGCTGGCGGGCAGCCGCAGCCTGCGCGGCGCTGGTGCTGTTTGGCGCCCTGCCGTTGACGCTCCATGCGGGCGACACGGGCGTCAGCTCGCTGCTGCCGGGCAGTCCCAAGAGCGACGGCTTTCTGCCGCCCGAGGTTGCCTTCCGCCTCGCGGCCACCGCGGAAGCACCCGATCGAGTGCGCCTGAGCTGGGCGATCGCCCCCGGCTACTACCTCTACAAGGCGCGGCTCAAATTCGCGACCACCAGCCCGGGCATGACGCTAGGTCCGCCCGAACTGCCGGCCGGAGATACCAAGAACGACGAGTACTTCGGCAAGCAGATCGTCTACCACAACGAACTCATCGCACATCTGGGCGTGACCCGCACGGGCGCGGCCGGCGCCGCTCTCGCCCTGGCCGTCACCTACCAGGGCTGCGCCGAAGCGGGCCTGTGTTATCCCCCCATCACGAAACAATTCACGATCGCGCTGCCCACAGGGGGCGCCGCCGCCATCGGCAGCAATGGCGCAGGCAGCAGCGGGCAAACCTTTGTATCGGAGCAGGACAAGCTGGCCAACGCCATTCGCGGCGGGAGCCTGGCCACCATGCTGGCGCTGTTCTTCGGCGCCGGCCTGGTCGTCGCCTTCACCGGCTGCGTGCTGCCGACGGTGCCGATTCTATCCAGCATCATCGTCGGTCAGGGCACCAGCGTGACGACCACCAGGGCTTTCGCGCTCTCGCTGACCTATGTATTGGGCATGGCGCTCACCTACACGGTGGCCGGAGCTTTGACGGCGGCCTCCGGCCTGCAGGTGCAGGCCCTGTTCCAGCAGACCTGGATCGTGTTGCTGTTCGCCGCGCTGATGGTGGCGATGGCTGCCTCCATGTTTGGCGCGTTCACCATACAGATGCCGGCCTTCGTTCAGACTCGCCTCGCCGACATCAGCAACCGCCAGCGCGGCGGGACCTTCGGTGGTGTGGCGATCATGGGTATGCTCTCGGCGCTGATCATCACCGCCTGTGTCGCCCCGGCCATGATTGCCGCGCTCACGGTCATCAGCCAGAGCGGCAATGTGCTGCGCGGCGCCAGCGCCCTGTTCGCCATGAGCCTGGGGATGGGCTCGCCGCTCCTGCTGGTCGGCACTTCGGCCGGCCGCCTGCTGCCGCGCGCCGGCGCATGGATGGACGATGTGAAGCGGCTGGGTGGTTGCCTGATGTTGGGCGTCGCCATGTGGATGGTGGCGCGGCTGGTCAGTGACACCCAGGCGCTGCTTCTCTACTGCATACCTGCAGTCGCGGCGGTCGTCGTGCTGTGGCGTTTTGCCGTTCGTGGCAGCACTCTGAAGGTCATGCGTTTTGCGGCCATGGCCGGCGCCGTGTATGCCGTGACGTTGGTCGTGGGTTTCACACAGGGCGCGAACGACCCGCTGCACCCGCTGGCCGGACGCCTGGCCCGGAATGCGGATCCGCAATTCCAGCGCGTGCTGACCGTTGCCGACCTCGATCGCGCGGTCATCACGGCCAGCGGCGCCGGCCGCGCCGTGATGCTCGACTTCTATGCCGACTGGTGCGCGTCCTGCAAGGAAATGGAGCGCTACACCTTTGCCAATCCGCAGGTGCGACAGACGCTCTCGCACCTCACGTTGCTGCGCGCTGACGTCACCGCGAACAACGCCGCAGACCAGGCGTTGCTCAAGCGCTTCGGCATCTTCGGGCCGCCGACCATTGCCTTCTATGGCCAGGACGGCCACGAACGCAGTAACTTCCGCGTCGTGGGCTACATGAAAGCCCCGCAGTTCGCGGAGCTGCTCGTGCACGCCACCGCGCCGGGTGGCTGAAGCCCTTTGAAGACCGCCCCCGCCGTGCTGCTGCTCGCCGCCGCGCTCGCCGGCGCCGCGGCCGGATTCCTGGCTTACCGCCACCACGCGGCACCGACAGCCGGCCTGAGCGCCGTGGCGCCGGCTGCAACGCCGGCGCCGACGATCCCCACGCAGGTGCCGGACATCCAGCTTCAGGACCTCGCCGGTCGGCCGCATTCACTGCGCGGCCAGGGCGGCCCGCGCCTGTTCAATTTCTGGGCAACCTGGTGTGAACCGTGCCGGCGGGAAATTCCCCTCCTCAATACGCTGCAGGACGCTTACCGGGCCGACGGCCTGCAGATCGTCGGCATCGCGGTCGACTTTCGCGATTCGGTGCAGACCTTTCTCAAGACCACGAAATTGGCCTATGCGCTGCTGGTGGGGGAAGAGGATGGGCTGGAGGCGGCGCAGAAATTCGGCATGGAGTTGGTGCTGCCCTTTTCGGTGTTTGCCGACGAGCACAACCGGATCGTGGCGGTTAAAGTGGGCGAGCTGCACCGTGACGAAGCCGATGTGATCATGGCGAACCTGCGTTTGCTCAAGGCCGGCCAGGAGACCCTCGCCGAAGCCCAGGGGGCGATTGCCAGGACCCTGAAGGAAATGAGCCTAGAGAGAGCGAAACAATCAGCCCTGAAATAGGCTTTTTGTGTCTCTATTGGGTCAATAATGCAATTTGAGTATGCGGTGGATCCCTGCGGATTCGCCGACAATAGGTATCCATCTTTGCAAGATTGGGCTAAATTCGCCGCAATTAACGATAAGACCACTGTGGCACCTGACCCATGGCCCGACTTTTACTGCTCAACGGCCCCAACCTCAACCTGCTCGGCAGTCGTGAACCGGACACGTACGGCTCTGTCACGCTGGCCCAGATCGAGCGCCGCGCCCAGGCGCTGGCGGCAGAGCTCGGGCACGAGCTGCGCGCCGTGCAGAGCAACGCCGAACATGTGCTCATTGAACTCGTCCAGCAGGCGCCGCGCGACGGCGTCGCGTTCCTGATCCTGAACCCCGGCGGCCTGACGCACACCAGCGTGGCGCTGCGGGACGCGCTGCTGGGCGTCAAGCTGCCGTTCATTGAAGTACACCTGTCAAACACCGCCGCGCGGGAAGAATTCCGCCACCACTCCTATTTCGCCGACATCGCCGTGGGCCAGATCGTGGGCCTCGGCGCCGTCGGCTACGAGCTGGCGGTGCGCGCAGCCGCCGCGCGGCTTGCGGACTGACCTTTACGCCCCGCATTTCTGGAGCCAACCGACCGATGGACATCCGAAAAATAAAAAAGCTGATCGAACTGCTCGAAGAATCGGGCGTCGCCGAGATCGAGATCAAGGAGGGCGAGGAGTCGGTGCGCATCGCGCGCCAGGCCCCCGTGGGGTCCTACGCCAACCCGATGCCGGCGCCAGCCGTGACCTATGCCGCCGCAGCACCGGCGCCCACTTCGGCCTCGGCACGCTCCGCCAGCATCCAGGCCGCGGCGGAAGCGCCGGCCGCGGCGCCTGTTGCGAAGGCCGGCGAGCACATGGCGACCGCGCCGATGGTGGGCACTTTTTACGCCGCGCCGTCGCCGGGCGCGAAACCCTTTGTCGACATCGGCGATGAGGTACAGCCGGGCCAGGTGCTGTGCACCATCGAGGCCATGAAGATGATGAACCAGATCGAGTCGGATTTTGCCGGCCGGGTGCGCGCCATCCTGGTCAAGAACGGCGAGCCGGTCGAATTCGGCCAGCCCCTGTTCATCATCGAATAGCAGGACCTGCAAGTGCTCGACAAGATCGTCATCGCCAATCGCGGCGAAATTGCGCTGCGCATCCTGCGCGCCTGCCGGGAACTGGGCATCAAGACCGTGGCGGTGCATTCAACCGCCGACGCCAGTCTCAAGCACGTGCTGCTGGCCGACGAATCGGTGTGCATCGGCCCACCGGCGAGCCGTGATAGCTACCTCAACATGCCGGCCATCATCAGCGCCGCGGAAGTGACCGATTCGGTTGCGATCCATCCAGGCTACGGGTTCCTGTCGGAAAACGCTGATTTTGCCGAGCGCGTCGAGAAAAGCGGCTTCACCTGGATCGGTCCCAAGGCCGAGACCATCCGGCTGATGGGCGACAAGGTCTCGGCGATCAACCTGATGACCAAGGCCGGCGTGCCCTGCGTACCGGGGTCCGGGGGGCCGTTGGGCGAGAATTCCGGCGACAACCTGCGCATCGCCCGTGAAATCGGCTACCCGGTGATCATCAAGGCCTCTGGAGGCGGCGGCGGCCGCGGCATGCGCGTGGTGCACGCCGAGGGCGCGCTGCTCAGCTCGATCGCGATCACGCGCTCGGAAGCGGCGGCCGCGTTTGGCAATGACCAGGTCTACATGGAGAAATTCCTCGAGCGGCCGCGTCATATCGAGTTCCAGGTGGTCGGCGACAACTACGGCAACGTGGTGAGCCTGGGCGAGCGCGACTGCTCGATGCAGCGGCGCCACCAGAAGGTCATGGAAGAGGCGCCGGCGCCAGGCATCACGCCCAAGCAGCGCGCGAAGATGGGCGAGCGCTGTGTCGACGCCTGCCGGGCCGTGAAATACCGCGGCGCCGGCACACTGGAATTCCTGTATCAGGACGGCGAGTTCTACTTCATCGAGATGAACACGCGCATCCAGGTCGAGCACCCGGTGACCGAGCTGGTGACCGGCATCGACCTGGTGAAACTGCAGTTGCAGATTGCCGCCGGCGAAAAACTCCCCTTCAAGCAGGATGACGTCGAGATCCGCGGCCACGCGCTCGAATGCCGCCTCAACGCCGAGGATCCACGCACCTTCATGCCCTCGCCCGGGCCGATCAAGCTCTGGCATCCGCCCGGCGGACCCGGCGTGCGCGTCGACAGCCATGTCTACTCGGGTTACAGCGTGCCGCCCTACTACGATTCGCTGATCGGCAAGCTCATCACGCATGGCGACACGCGCGAGACCGCGATCGCGCGCATGCGCAATGCGCTGGCCGAGCTGGTGGTCGAGGGCATCAAGACCAACACGGCGCTGCACCAGGAAATTCTCGCCCACTCGGCCTTCCACACCGGCGGCCTCGACATCCACTACCTCGAGCGGCGCCTCGGGCTCAAGTAGCCTCGGGGCGAATCCGTGGACTACCTGGCGCTGAGCTTCGAGCTGCACGGGCTCGATCCCGAGCGCGCGGAAGCGGCCTGCCAGACGTTGGGCGCGCTGGCCATTACCTACAGCGACTCACGCGACGACGCGGTACTGGAGCCCGCGCCGGGCGAGGTGCGGCTGTGGCCCGCGACCCGACTGCAGGCCCTGTATGCGGGCGACGCCGATGCACTTGAGCTGCAGCGCCGGCTCAGCGGCCTGCTGGATCTCGAGCACGGCCGCATCGCAGCACAGGTGCTGGCCGATCGCGCCTGGGAGCGCGAGTGGTTGCGCGACTTCCACGCGCTGCGGTTTGGCCGGCGACTCTGGGTCTGCCCGAACCACGAACGGGTGGACGAGCCCGGCGCCGTGGTCGTCAGGCTTGATCCGGGCCTGGCCTTCGGCACCGGCACTCATCCGACCACCGCCATGTGCCTGGAATGGCTCGACGCGCAGCTGCAGCCGGGCGCGACGCTCATCGACTATGGCTGCGGCTCGGGCGTGCTCGGCATCGCCGCCGCCCTGCTGGGGGCGGCGCGGGTGGACGCTTACGACATCGATCCGCAAGCGCTGCTGGCGACCGCGGAAAATGCCGCTGCGAACGGCGTTGGCGCACACCTCGTGGCGCATGCCGATCTGGCGCGACTCCCGGCGCGAACTGACGTGCTCATGGCCAATATCCTGGCCGGGCCGCTCGCCGAACTGGCGGCGGACTTTGCCGCCCGCATCCGGCCGGGTGGCTCGATCGTGCTGGCGGGAATCCTCGCCGGGCAGGCAGAAGCCGTGGCAGACGTTTATGCTCCGTGGTTTGATATGGCCCGTTGCGCTAAGCGCGAAGGCTGGGTGGCCCTCGCCGGCACCAGGAAGAGCGATGAACACGGTTTGTCCTAAGTGCACGTTGACCCTGGCCGTGACCGCGGCCGACCTGCGCGCCGGCCAGGGCTATGTCCGCTGCGGACGCTGCGCCAACGTCTTCAATGCGCTGCTCGCGCTGTCCGAGGAATCGGGCCTCGCGGCCGCCGGCCCCGAGCGGCACCAGGACCCGCCGGCCTCGCCCAATGGCCCCGACATCGATCGGGCCAGCGCCACGATGTCGCGCCCGGCGCTCGTGGAGGACGAAGTCAGTGTCGCGGCCGCGCCAGCGCGATCGCCGCCGCCACCGCCACCTCAACCGCGCGCGCCAGCGCCGGCACTGCGCCTGGTCGACAGTCCACCGCGGCCCCTGCCACCCGTCGACACGCCCGACGATGAACTGGAGGTCGAGGAGTACCGCAGCACCAGCACCTTCGAAACCATCGTCCTGGAAGGCGACACCTTCCTGCAGACCGAGGAGGCGATTCCCCAGGAAATGCTGGACAGCGAAATCGCCGATGTCTCGCGTCGCGTTGCCGCGGCGCACGCCGCCGCCGGGGAAGAGACCGGCGAGTACGAGATTATCGACATGGCAGAGGGCGCGCCGCCCGGCGCGCCCAAGGACGACATCGCGCCCGAACTGGCGGCGCTGCGCGAGGCGACCGGTGAATTCCGCCACGAAGCCAACCTCACCGCCACGGGTATCGAGCGTGATCTGTGGCGCCGGGAGTCACGGACGCGATCCGGCTGGCTCATGATCGCAGCCTCCGCATTGCTCGCCCTGCTGCTGGGCGCACAGCTGGTCAATCACTGGCGTAACGATCTCGCCACGCAAAGCGCATGGTACGGCCCGCTGAGCCGCATCACCGCGCTGCTACACGAACCGCTCCATCCCAATTGGGATCTCAACGCCTATGACGTGCGCCAGCTCGGCGCCGCGCCCGATGGCAGCGACGACCACGCGCTGCGCGTGCGCCTGAGCCTCGCCAATCGCGGCGCGCACACCCAGGCGCTGCCGTTGCTGCGTGTGACGCTGCTCGATCGCTATGGCAAGGCGGTGAGCCGCGGCGAACTGCAACCCGCCCAGTACCTGCCGGTGAGCCTCCGCGGCCAGCAGTTCATCGACCGCGACCAGCGCATCGACACTGAAGTTCGGGTGCAGGACGCCACGCAGCAGGCCTCGAGTTTCGAGCTGGATGTCTGCGTGGCGGCCGCGGGCGGCGGCGTGCGTTGCGCCGGCGACACACCACTCGTCGCGGGAACCCCGTGAGCCTCGCGATCGGCCGGCACGCGCTCGCCGGGCGCGTGCTGCTGGCACCCATGGCTGGTGTCACCGACCCGCCGTTCCGGGCCCTGTGCGCGCAGTTCGGCGCCGCGCTGGCCTGCGGCGAGATGCTGAGCGCCGACCAGTCGCTGTGGCACACGCCCAAATCGCAACGCCGCAGGGCCACGAGTGGCCACGGTGCCGCGGCGGTCGCCGTGCAGCTCGCCGGGAGCGACCCGCAGCAACTGGCGGCCGCGGCGCGGCGCCAGGCCGACGAAGGCGCTGACATCATCGA